>CAYWOT010000080.1:0-9593 GCA_964459975.1 uncultured bacterium | reverse complement strand
GGATGAGCGAAAAGTACACGCTGGGCAACGGCCTGACCGTGGTGATTCGGGAAAATCACTCCTCCCCGGTTGTCGCCGTCCAGGTCTGGGTGAAGGCGGGAAGCGCGACCGAGCCTGCGGAGCGGGCGGGGATGTCCCACGTCCTGGAGCACATGGCGTTCAAGGGGACGACGAGGAGGGGACCGGGCCGGATCGCCCGCGAGGTGGAAGCGTTGGGCGGCGAGATCAACGCCTATACCAGCTTCGACGAGACGGTCTACCACATCACGATTTCGGGCCGGTACCTCGCGAACGCCCTGGACATCCTGGCCGACACGCTCGGGCACTCGGTGTTCGACGCCGCGGAGCTGGCTCGGGAGAAGGAGGTCGTTCTCGAAGAGCTCCGGATGAACGAGGACAACCCGGCCCGGTTCAACGGCAACGAGCTGTTCCGCGAGGCGTACCGGATTCATCCCTACGGGCGGCCCGTGATCGGGTACGACGACACCATCCGGGCGATCACCCGCGACGACCTGGTCACCTACTTTTCCCGCCATTACGGTCCCGGGAACATGGTGCTCGTGATCACGGGCGACGTCGACCCCGCCGCGGCGCGCCCCTTGATCGAGAAGACGTTCCTCCCCTTGAAAGGGCAGGAGGTCCCGCCCCGCGGGATCCCTTCCGAGCCGCCGCAGCGGGAGACCCGCGTCACCGTCCGGGAGCGGGAGGCGACCCGCGCCTATCTGGACCTGGCGTTCCACGGGCCCTCAATGCGCGACCGCGACGTCTTCGCGTGGGACCTCCTTTCCATGATCCTGGGAAGCGGGGAGACGTCCCGCCTCAACCGCGAGGTGAAGGACGTCCACGGACTGGTCGATGCCGTCAGTGCCTACGCCTATACGCCGAAAGACCCCGGACTGCTGATGGTCTCGGCGACCGGAGCCGTCGGCAAGGCGAAGGAGGCGCTCCGGGAGATCCTCGTGCAGACGTTCCGCCTCGCGTCGGCGCCGCCGGACGCCCAGGAGCTCGCCCGGGCCAAGACGGGGACGGAGAGCGACTTCGTCTACTCCCTTGAGTCGCAGGGCTCGCTTGCGCGCCACGTCGGCTACTTCGAAACCACGTTGGGCGACGCTGCGTTCGAGCGGGAATACCTGCGGAGGATCCGCGCCGTCGGAGAGGGCGACATCGTCGCCGCGGCCCGGAAGTACCTGACGCCCGCGAACTTGAGCGTGGCGGCCGTCGTTCCCCGCGGCGAGGGCGGGCTGCTTCCGGAGGACGAAGTCCGGAAGATTGCGGAGGAGGCGTACCGGGAGGCTGCCGAGGAGGGCGGCGGGGAGCCGAAGGAAGAATCCGTCGTCCGAACGGTGCTGGAGAACGGAATCCGGGTGATCGTCCGGGCGGATCGGAGCGTCCCGGTGGTCGCCGTCGAGGCGGGATTCCTGGGAGGGCTGCGCGGGGAGCCGGCCGACCGGGGCGGCGTTTCCACGATCGCGGCCGAGATGCTGACCAAGGGGACGAAGGAACGGTCGGCGAAGGAAATTGCGGAAGCGGTCGAGAACATCGCGGGCGATCTCTCCGGATTTTCCGGAAGGAACGCCTTCGGCCTGCGGGCGCGTTTCATGAGCCGCGATTTTGCTTCGGGTCTTCGGCTCGTGGCCGAATCGCTCCTGTCGCCCACGTTCCCGGGCGACGAGCTCGAGAAGAAACGGGCGGAGATCCTGGGACGCATCAAGCTCCAGCGGGACGAGATGGCGCGGTCGGCGATCCTCCTGTTCCTGGCGGCCCATTACGGGGACCACCCGTACGCCCGGAACCCGCTGGGGACGGAGGAGTCGGTCCGCGGGATCACCCGGGGCGACGTGGTCAACGAATACCGCCGGTGGGCGGACCCGCGCAACCTGGTGATCGCGGTATCCGGAGACATCGGCGCCGACGCGGCGGTCTCGGCGGTCCGGGAGGCCCTGGGCGACATGCCCAGGCGGGAAGCGTTCGTGCCCGCAGGCCCGCTGCCCGTTCCGGAAGGTCACGGGGTCACGCGGGTCGCGGAGCCCAGAGACACGGAGCAGGCGCATTTCGTCATCGGGTACGCCGGTGCGCGGGTCACCGATCCCGACCGGTACGCCCTCGAGGTTCTGGGAGCGGCTCTCGCGGGACAGGGAGGGAGGCTGTTCACGATCCTTCGCGACAAGAAGTCACTGGCGTACGCCGTGACGTCCTTCTCCTCGGCGCAGATCGATCCCGGGTTTTTCGCCGTGTACATGGGGACACGAAGCGACAAGGCGCAAAGCGCAATTTCCGATACCCTCAAGGAGGTCGCCGAGGTCCGGGAGCATGGGGTTACGCCCGACGAGCTTGACCGCGCCAAGAAGTGGATGATCGGGACCTACGAAATAGGGCTTCAAAGCAATTCCGCATATGCAGACAAAATGATGTACAATGAGCTCATCGGAATCGGCTACGAGGAGACGTTCCGGACCCCCGCGCGGATCGAGGCGGTGACCCTTGAGGAGGTCAACCGGGCGGCAGCAAAGACGCTGCGGTCCGACGGCAGCACGATCGCCGTTCTCGGGGGCAAGGAAACGGCCGATTCCGGCGGAACCGGGGGCCGTGGCCACGTCGAGCGGTAGTCGGCTTTGCATCCATACGGTGCATATCGCAACAAACGTTGCTAATGTGACCGGTGGCGTGGCACGACGTGTTGCGAAAGAGGTTCATGCGACAACGGTGCCCCGGCTCGGTCTTCGAATTTAACCTACCGATATAAAATAAGATTTTGTCTGTCTTGGTTTCGTTGGGGCGTGTGGCATCCTCCTTGCGTCAGGACCCAAGACTGTCCTGCCGGCAGCCCGCCGAAAAGAGTCAGGGACCGGCGGAAACGGGGGAGAAGCGATGCACGGACACCGTCGCCTTCCGCTCGGCCTTTTGACCGGCTGCGCCATCGTCTTTTTCGCGGTTTCGGCCGCCCCGGGGGCCGGGATCGCCACGGCGAGCGACGCCGTGGCGGTCGACTTCCCGGAGGCGGTGGCCCGGGCGCTGCGGAACAACGCGGCGGTCTCGGCGGCCGGATATGCGTGGACCTCCGCTAAGAGCGGGGCGAAGGCGGCGCGGGGGAACTACCTGCCGAAACTTTCCTTCGAAGAGCGGTTCGCTCGCACGAACGTCCCGGCCGAGGCGTTCGCGCTCAAGCTCAACGAGGAACGGCTCACGGCCGCCGATTTCGCCGACGTGAACCGGTTCAACCAGGCGGCTCCGATCAACGACTACATAACCTCCTTTACCCTCGAGCAGCCGGTGTTCGCCCCCCGGGCGTACCTCGGGTATGAAATGGCGAGCCGCGAGGCGAAGGCGGCCGGCCTTGACCTGACACGCAGTCGGGAGGAGACCGTATTCCGGGTCGTGACGGCGTATCTCGACGTGCGGACCGCGAAGAAGTACGTGCGGGTTGCGCAGGAGGAGGTCGGCGCCGCGCGGGAACATCTCCGGACGGCCGAGGCGAAGCAGCGCTCGGGGACGGGCCTCCTCTCCGACGTCCTACGGGCCAGGGTTTTCCTCGCGTCCGCGGAAAGCACCCGCGTGACGGCGGACAGCCGGCTCGCCCTGGCGCAGACCGCCCTGGGGCTTGCGATGGGGGAGCGTGGGGGCACGCGTGTGGACGCCTCGGCGCCGCCTCCGCCCCTGCCGGAGGCCGGGACGCTTGCGGAACGGATCGCCGCGGTCCGCGCCGGGCGGTCCGATCTTCGGGCGTTGTCGCTCCGGGTCGCGAACGCGGGCACCAACGTCACGCTCCGGAAGTCGGACTACCTTCCCACCGTGGGGGTGACGGGCGCCTACCGGATCGACGCGCACGACGGGATCCTTTCTCCCGACAACCGGACCTGGAGCGTCGGAGTCGGGTTGACGTGGAATCTGTTCGACGGGCTGCGTCGGGAGGCGGAGGTGGCCAAGGCCGCCGCGGAGCGCAAGAAGACAAGGGAGCTGTACCGCGGGGCGGAGGATCGCGCGGCGTTCGAGGTTACCGAAGCGCACCTCGGAGTCGAGGAGGCCGGGCGCCGCGTGGAGATCGCGCGGGCGGCGGTGGCCGCGGCGGAGGAGGGAACCCGGCTGGTCGCGCTGCGGTACGGGAACGACCTCGCGCGGATGATCGATCTGCTGGACGCGCAGGCGGCGCTAAACGGTGCCAGGGCCGGCCTGGTGCGGGCGGAGAACGATCTGCGGCACGCCCGCGCCCGCCTTGAGTACGCCTCCGGGACGCTTCTGCACTGGGCATGGTCCGGCTCCGGGGGCAAGGAAGACCACAAAGAAGGGAGGCACGGACGATGACACGCGCGCGGGGACCGGCAACGGGGATCGCCCGGCGGTCCCGGGATTTCGCGGCGGGCCTTTGCATCGTGTTCCTGACCGGGCTCGCCGGCGTGACGGCCGGATGCGGAGGCCGCGGGACGGAGGGGCTTCCCTCGCCGCAGGGGCCGGTGGTGGCCGGTGTGGAGGTCGAGACGGCGAAGGCGGCCCCCCGGCAGACGGTCGTCGAAGCGGTCGGAACGGTCCGGGCGAAAACGATCGCCGCGGTGGCGCCCCAGGTGATGGGAAGGATCACCTCCGTCCCCGTCGTGGAGGGGACCCGGGTGCGCAGGGGCGCAACGCTGGCGACGATCGACGATCGCGCGATCCGGGCGAAGCTTGCGGCCGCCGAGGCGGCGATTGCCGAGGCCGAGGCGGGCCTCGGGGACGTCGGGGGGGCCGTCGCCCAGGCACAGGCGCAGAAGGAACTCGCCGAGAAGACCTTTGCGAGGTTCCAGAGCCTGTATGAGGCGCAGGCCGTCACGAAGCAGGAGTTCGACGAGGTCTCCGCCCGCCGGACGGTGGCGGTCCAGGCGTACGACCGTGCGCTCAAGAGACGGGCGCAGGTGCGCGCGAAGCTCGCCGGGGCGAAGGCGGAAGCGGATGCGGCCCGGGAGATGCTTTCCTATACCCGCGTGACAGCGCCTTTCGCGGGGATCGTCATCGAAAAGAAGGCCGACGACGGGTCGATGGCGGTACCCGGGAACCCGATCGTGATGCTGGAGAAGACCGGGCAGTACCGCATCGAGGCGTCCGTGCCGGCGGCCTATCTCCACGTCCTGTCGGTCGGATCGCCGGTGCGGGTCGCGTTGGCTCCGTCGTCGGGAGGGGAGATCGCCGCGAAGGTCTCCGAAGTCGTCCCTCGGGTGGACCCGGCGACCCGGACATTCTTCGTGAAGGTGGATCTGCCCGGCGGGCTCCCCCTGCGCACGGGAATGTTCGGGAGGGTCCGGTTTCCCGTGGGCAAGGCGGTGAAGATTCTCGTCCCGGAGCGGGCGGTCGTGCGCGTCGGCGGCTACGACGGGGTCTACGTCGTGGGGGCGGACAACGTGGCGCGTCTGGTGATCGTCTCGACCGGCGCCGTCTCGGGCGGGCAGGTGGAGATCCTGGCGGGAATCAACACCGGCGCGCGCGTGGCGGTATCGGAGGTCGACCGCCTCACGGACGGCGCGCGGGTCGAGGTCCGCTAAATGAGCGAGCCCCGACGCGGAATCGCGGGCCGGATCGCGTCTGCCTTCATCGACTCCCGGCTGACTCCGCTGATCATCCTTGCCTCGATCCTGCTGGGCATCGGAGCGGTGGCGTATCTCCCCCGCGAGGAGGAGCCGCAGATCATCGTTCCGATGATCGACGTATTCGTACGGATGCCGGGCGCGTCGGCCCAGGAGGTGGAGCACCGCGTCACCGGCCCGATGGAGCGGCTTCTCTGGGAGATTCCCGGCGTGGAATACATTTACTCCACGTCGTCTCCCGGACGCTCCCTGGCGATCGTCCGGTTCAAGGTGGGAGAGGACGAAGAGAAGAGCATCGTCCGTCTGAACCAGAAGATGGCCGCCAACTACGACCTCATCCCCCCCGGGGCCAGCCGCCCCCTGATCAAGCCCCGCTCCATCTACGATGTTCCGATTCTCGCGCTCACGCTGTCCAGCGACCGGTACGGACCCTTCGCGCTGAGGGAGATCGCGGACCACCTCCGCGACCGGATCGCGTCGGTCCCCGACGTCTCCGTCATCACGCTCATCGGCGGGCGCCGCCGGCAGGTGCGCGTGATCCTGGACCCCGCGCGGATGGCGGCGCGCGGGGTCGCTCCGGCGACCATCGTTCCGCTGCTGGCGTCGGCGAACCGCCGGCTCCGGTCGGGAAGCTTTGCCTCCGGAAACCGGGAATTTCTGGTGGACACCGGCGAGTTCCTGCGTACCGCCGACGACGTCGGGCGGGTGGTGGTGGCGGTCTCGGGGTCCCGGCCCGTCCAGCTGCGGGACGTGGCGACGATCGTGGACGGTCCCGACGAGCCCGCCGACTACGTGCTTTTCGCGCACGGGCCCGCGGCAAAGGGGACGCAGGCGTCCTCTCCCGCGGTGACCATCGCGGTGGCCAAGCGCAAGGGAACCAACGCGATCGTGGTCGTCAACCGGGTGCTCGAGAAGGTCCGGGAGATCCGCGGACAGGCGATTCCGGACGGCGTTGTTCTCACCGTCACGCGGAACTACGGGCGGACGGCGGAGGAGAAGTCGAACGAGCTCCTGTTCCACATGCTGATCGCGATCGTCTCGGTGTCGATCCTGATCTGGGTCGTGCTCGGTTTCCGGGAATCCGGCATCGTGGCGACGGCCATCCCCGTGACCCTCGCGCTCACCCTGGTGGTCTTCTACCTGGCCGGATACACGCTCAACCGGGTGACGTTGTTCGCGCTCATCTTCTCCATCGCCATCCTGGTGGACGACGCAATCGTCGTGGTGGAAAACATCGTCCGGCACTACCGCCTGCCGGAAAACCGAGGCCGACCGGTGGCGGAGATCGCGGTGGAGGCGGTGGACGAGGTGGGGAACCCGACGATCCTCGCCACGTTCACGGTCATCGCCGCGATCCTTCCCATGGCGTTCGTGCGGGGGCTCATGGGTCCGTACATGCGGCCCATCCCCGTCGGGGCCACCGTGGCGATGCTCTTCTCCCTTCTGGTGGCGTTCATCGTCACGCCGTGGGCGAGCGTCCGCCTGATCAGCCGGGAAGCCGAGGCGGCCCATGCCGGGGAGGGATGGACCACACGGGCCTACCGACGGGCGATGGACCGCCTGATCCACCGTCCCGTCTGGCGGTACGGCTTTCTGGTGATGGTCGTCGTGCTCCTGCTGGGGTCCTTGTCGCTCTTCGCGTTCAAGCTGGTGAAGGTGAAGATGCTCCCCTTCGACAACAAGAGCGAATTCGAGGTGGTGATCGATATGCCCGAAGGAAGCACGTTGGAGGAGACCGCGGCCGCGACGCGGGCGATCGGCGCCACCCTGGCGTCCGTGCCGGAGGTGAAGAACTACCAGATGTACATCGGGACGTCGGCTCCGTACAACTTCAACGGCCTGGTCCGGCACTACTTCCTGCGCCGGGGACCCGACGTCGCCGGCATCCAGGTGAACCTCGTTCCCAAGGGAGAGCGGGCGGCCCAGAGCCACGAGATCGCCAAGCGGGTTCGGCCGCCGATCGACGCCGTCGCGGCGAAGTACGACGCCCGCGTCAAGGTCGTCGAAGTGCCGCCCGGGCCGCCGGTCCTCGCGACCCTGGTCGCCGAGGTCTACGGCCCCGAATACCGGGGTCAGATCGAGGTGGCGCGCAAGATCCTGAAGATTTTCGATCATACCGACAGCGTGGTCGATACGGACTGGTCGGTCGAAGCCCCGCAGCCTCGGTACCGCTTCGTCGTGGACAAGGAAAAGGCGGCGCTCAACGGGGTCACCGCCGAACAGGCGGCGTCGACCCTGCGCATGGCGGTCGAGGGGCAGGCGGTGGGGCTCCTTCACCGGCCCCGGGCCGGGGAGGACGTCCCGATCCTGCTCCGCCTTTCGCGCGCGGACCGGTCGAAGGTCGAGAGCCTCAAGCAGCTTCGGCTGATCGGTCGGAACGGGAACCTCGTTCCCCTGGGGGACGTCGTGCGGGTCGAAGAGGACACGCTCGAACCGAGCATCTACCATAAGAACCTGATGCCCGTCGTGTACGTGACCGGCGACGTCGCGGGGGCGGAGGAGAGCCCGGTATACGCGATCCTGAAGATGGACAAGACGTTGGACCATCTCAAAGTGCCCGGCGGGTACCGGCTCGAACGGTACGTGGCGAGCCAGCCGTTCACGGAGACCAAGTACGCCATGAAGTGGGACGGGGAACTGCACATCACGTACGAAGTCTTCCGGGACCTGGGGCTGGCTTTCGCCGCGGTGCTCGTGTTGATCTACATCCTGGTGGTGGGGTGGTTCCAGTCGTTCTGGATCCCGATCACGATCATGGCCGCCATTCCCTTTTCTCTCGTGGGAATCATCCCCGCCCACGGTCTGATGGGGGCCTTCTTTACCGCGACCTCCATGATCGGCTTCATCGCGGGGGCCGGGATCGTGGTGCGCAACTCGATCATTCTCGTGGATTTCATCGAACTGCGCCTCGCGCAGGGAATGCCGCTGGACCAGGCGGTCATCGACGCGGGGGCCGTGCGGTTCCGGCCGATGATGCTCACCGCGGCCGCCGTCATCGTCGGGGTCTCGGTCATTCTGTTCGATCCGATCTTCCAGGGGCTCGCACTGTCGCTCATGGCGGGGGAGGTGGCGTCCTTGTTCCTGTCGCGGGTGACGGTGCCGATCCTCTTTTTCTTAAGCGAGCGCCACAAGCGCCGCCACCTCGCCAGTGTGGACGGGGACACTCCCGAGTCGGAATAAAGAGAAAAGCCGGGAGTGTCCCCGGTTCCAGCCGCCGATGGGCGGCGATGCCTCAAGCGGGGACGTTCCTGGCTGTTATCTGTAGCCCGACGCAGGAGCGTCCCCGAAGAAGGTGCGGCTGCGGGTCATTCCTCGCTCTCGCCCTCCATGGCTCCGCTTCGTCAGACATGTCCCCGCGCAAGGGGTGGTGCGAGCGAGTTGGGGCGGCAAGGAGTGGAGATCGGCTACTTCGGGGCGGGCGGCGGGGTAAGCTTCTTCAGGTTCTTGAGCTGGGTGGTGGCGGTCTCGACCGATTTGGCCGCCTCCTTGTGCGAGGGGTCGTAGGCGAGGATCTCCCGCCAGGTGGCGATGGCCTCCTTGAGCTTCCCCTGGCGGTACGCCGCGAGCCCTTTTTCCATCAAGGCCGCGGAGATCTTGTCGATCTTCTTCTTCAGGGTCCCTTTCGTGAAGGTCACGGACCCGTTTCGGACGGCCGGGTGGGAGAGGAACCGCAGGGCGACCGCGTACCGCCTTCCCGCCTGTTCCGGATGTCCCTCGCGCAGCGCGTCATCCCCTTTCTTCTTGAGCTCCTCGAGGGCGGCGGAAATGTTCTGCTCCACGCCGGGGTATGCCGGATTCTCCTTCCAGGCGGCGGCGAACCGGTCGAGTGCGCGCCGGCATTTCCCCTCCTCCAGCATGGCGACGCCCTCGAAGTAGTTGTTGTCGGCGGCGGTGAGGACGCCGGACGGGTGCGCGCGCTGCGGCGGCGCCGTGGCCGGAACCGGTGGCCGCGCGGCGACCGTTGCCTGCCGCGGCGTTGCGGTCGATGACTGGGATGGCGCCGCGGCCGTTGCCCACGTGGAGCGGGCCGGTCGGGTTGACGCT
>CAYWOT010000079.1:0-9594 GCA_964459975.1 uncultured bacterium | reverse complement strand
ATCTTCTCCGGTCAGGGGCTGAAGCTGCCGGACGAAGAAGAAGAGGAGATCGAAGATCTCATCTTTTCCGACATGGACCACCTGCACGCGTCCCCGGACGACCTCGGAAAGGCATACAGGATCGAAGATGCAATCGGACGCTACATCGTCTTCCTCAAGAACACGTTTCCCGCGCATCTGTCGCTGGAGGGCCTGAGGATCGTGATCGACTGCGCCAACGGCGCCGCATACCGGATTGCGCCGCAGGTGTTCTACGAGCTCGGCGCCGACGTGATCCCGCTGGGCGTCACGCCGAACGGCCTCAACATCAACGAGCAATGCGGCTCCCTGTTCCCGGAAGTCGTGTCGGCGAAAGTGAAGGAGGTGGGAGCGGACCTGGGGATTTCGCTGGACGGCGACGCGGACCGGGTCATCGTCGTGGACCACGACGGCCGGGTCGTGGACGGCGACCGGATCAAGGCGGTCTGCGGCGCGGAGATGGCCCGGAAGAAGCGGCTCACGAAGGGGACGGTCGTCGCCACGGTCATGAGCAACCTCGGGCTGGAGCTGTACCTGAAGGAACGGAAGATCCGTCTCGTGCGGGCGCCGGTCGGCGACCGGTACGTGGTGGAGGCGATGCGGCAGGGCGGCTACAACTTCGGCGGAGAGCAGTCGGGGCACCTCATCTTCCTCGACCACGCCACCACGGGCGACGGCGTCCTTGCCGCCCTGCAGTTGCTGGCCGTGATGGTCGAGTCCGGAAAACGGATGGCGGAGCTGGGCGACGGGCTGGTCACGTTTCCGCAGGTCCTTGTCAATCTCAAGCTCGATCGCCGCGTTCCCCTGGAAGACCTTCCGCGCTTTCAGAAGGTGCTGACCGAATTCGAGAAGAAGCTCGGCAAGCGCGGAAGAATCCTGGCGCGCTACAGCGGCACCGAGCCGGTTCTGCGGATCATGGTGGAGGGGGAGGAGAGCGGCGAAACCGAGCGCATCGTCAACGCGCTCGCGGAAGAAGCACGCGCCGAGATCCACCAGGCGTAAGGCGGAGCGCCTTCGCCCGCGGCCGGAGGGAAGATGCGGAAGACCCTGGGCGTGAACATCGATCATGTGGCCACGGTCCGCCAGGCAAGGGGGGGATCGGCGCCGGACCCGGTGACGGCGGCCGGCCTGGCGGAGATCAACGGCGCCGACGGAATCACGGTACACCTGCGGGAGGACCGGCGGCACATCCAGGACCGGGACCTCGAGATGCTCCTGCAGGTCGTTCAGACCCGCGTCAACCTGGAGATGGCGGCGACGCCGGAGATGGTCGAGATCGCCGGGCGCCGCCGGCCCTTTTCCGCTACCCTGGTGCCGGAGAACCGCCGGGAGATCACCACGGAGGGCGGCCTCGACGTCATCCGGCAACGGGCATCGCTTCCGGCGGCGGTATCCCGTCTGCACGAGGCGGGAATCGCCGTCAGCCTGTTCGTCGACCCGGATCTCGCCCAGGTGCGCGCGGCGAAGCACGCGGGCGCAGACGCCGTCGAGCTCCATACCGGGACGTACTGCGCCGCGTTCGCGGCCGGCTGCGGAGGCGGGGAACTCGCGAAGGTCCGAGCGGCAGCCACGTACGGAAGGACCGCCGGCCTCCGGGTACTCGCCGGCCACGGGCTCGATCTTCGCAACATCGTCCCGATCCTGGCCGTCCCCGAAATCGAGGAGTTCAACATCGGACACAGCATCGTGGCACGGGCGGTGTTCGTCGGGTTGGGAAGGGCGGTCCGGGAGATGGCCGACCTGATCCACTGCTCGTGACCGCAACCGGCGGCGGAGGCGGCGCGGCCGGTTCGGCGGTCGTCGGGATCGGCGTCGACATCGTGGACGTGCGCCGCGTCGAAGACCTGCTGGCGCGGTACCGGGACCGGTTCCTGAGCAGGGTATTCACGGAAGCCGAAGCGGAGTACGCGGCCCGAGGCGCCCGGGAGGCGGAGCGTTTGGCGGGCCGGTTCGCGGTGAAGGAGGCGGTGCTCAAGGCATTCGGAACGGGCAAGTCGCAGGGAATCCTGTGGAGGGACGTCGAAACGGTCCGCGGCGCATGGGGCCGACCCGAGGTAAAACTTTCCGGGCGGGCCTGCGATCATATGAGGAGGGTCGGGGGAACGCGGGTGCATGTAAGCCTGGCGCACGACGGAGGCAAGGCGGTGGCGTTCGTCATCATCGAGCGGGAGGGGAGGAACACGTGAAGGTTGCGACGGCGCACCAGATTGCGGCGCTCGACCGGACCACGATCGAGGACTACGGCCTGCCGTCGCTCGTTCTCATGGAGAACGCAGGCCGCCTTTGCGCCGACAGGATTCTGCGGATCCTGCAGGAGAAAGTGGGCGTTCCCGAGGAGGCGTCCGTCGCGGTCGTCTGCGGAAAGGGGAACAACGGCGGCGACGGAATGGTGATCGGCCGGCACCTCCACAACCGGGGCGTGTACGTCGAGGTGTTTCTCCTGGCCGAGCAGGACGACCTGTCTCCGGACGCCCGGAAGCAGTACGACGTCCTCCGGCGTATGGACGTCGAGTGCCGGACGATCCGGGACCAGGAGGGGGTGGAGGATCTCAAGAGTTACCTGGAGGAAGTTCACCTGTGCGTCGACGCGATCCTCGGAACCGGGCTGTCTTCCGCTCTCGAGGGAATTGTCCGCGACGTCGTGGAGGCGATCAATCTGTCCCTGGCCACGGTGTTCGCCGTCGACATTCCCACGGGCATCGACGCGACCTCGGGCAGGATCCTGGGCGAGGCCATCCGCGCGGACTACACGGGGACGTTCGGCCTGCTCAAGCTCGGGCAGGTTCTGTTGCCCGGTTCCATTCATTGCGGGGAAACGGACATCTACGACATCGGGATCCCTTCGAAGGCGGTCTTCGACGCGAACATCAAGACGGAGGCGCTCGAGGAACGCGTCGTCAAGAGCATGCTGTCGATCCGGCCGCCCGATTTTCACAAGGGCGACGCGGGCCGGGTCTACATCGTCGGCGGTTCGCCCGGACTGACGGGCGCGCCGTGCCTGGCCGGACGGGCGGCGTTGCGGATGGGAGCGGGGCTGATCACGCTCGTGGCGCCGCGCTCGATACGCCCCGTCATCGAGGCGAAGTCGATGGAGGTGATGTCCGCGGAAGTCGAGGACGACGGCTCCGGCCATTTTACGGCGGGGTGCATCCCGGCGCTCCTCGAGACGATCTCCCGCGCGGACGTCGTGGTGCTGGGGCCCGGGATGGGGATCTATCCGGGCGCCGCCGAATTCATCGCGAAGATCATCCCCCGGATCCGCGTGCCGTTCCTGATCGACGCCGACGGCCTCAACGCGCTGGCGGGCCAGGTCGGGGTACTCCGGAATGCGACGGCGCCGTGCATCCTCACGCCGCATCCCGGGGAGATGTCCCGTCTGACGCGGGAGTCGGTCGAAGCCATCGAGGCCTCCCGAATCGGATCGGCGCAGCATTTCGCCGAGGAACAGAACGTGACGGTGATTCTGAAAGGGGCGCGGACGATCATCGCCACCTCGAAGGGTGACCTCTTCATCAATACGACGGGAAACCCGTACATGGCTTCGGGAGGAATGGGCGATGCGCTCTCGGGGATCGTGGCGGCGCTGGCGTCCCAGGGGCTTTCCCCCATCGACGCCGCGTGCGCGGGGGTGTTCCTGCACGGGATGTCCGCCGACATTCTGGTCCGACGCCATCCGATGTCCCCCGTGTCCGCTACGGACGTGATCGAAAACATCCGCGAGGCGATCAAGCAGACGCTCGGCGAGCCGGCCGCGGAGGAATGACGGGCCGCGTCGTGGGCGCCTCGCGGACCTTCCATCCGTTCCCGACGGCGGCGCCGCGGCGCCGGACGACCCGCCATGGAGATTGAGGTCCCGTCGTTCGCCGAGGAGGACACCCTGTCGATCGCGCGGGCGCTCGGGGCCGTGCTGGTGCCGGGCGACGTGGTGGCCCTCACCGGCGAGCTGGGAGCCGGAAAGACGGTCTTCTGCAAGGGCGTGGGCGAGTCGCTCGGAATTCCGCCGCGTCGGATCGTGAGCCCCTCCTTCACCATCGTGACGGAACACGCCGGGCGGACCCCGGTTGCGCACGTGGACGCCTACCGCCTGGCGTCGGAGGGCGAGGCGCTCGACATCGGCCTCGACGAGGTGTTGTCGGGAGGCCGCGTCTGCCTCGTGGAATGGGCGGAAAAGATCCGGTTCCTGTTGCCAAACGACTGTATTCGGATTACATTTCAAATTTTGGGCGAAGGACGACGAAGGCTGTCGATCACCGCGCCGGACGAGTCGAGATTCGCGGAGTTCCGTTCCCGCGTGCCGGCGCGCCCGGGGCCGGGAGGGTAGGCGCGCGATGGCGCTCATTGTCCAGAAATACGGCGGGACGTCGGTCGGAACCGTCGAAAAGATCCGGAATGTCGCCAGGAGGGTGGCGCGCACGCGGGACGAGGGGAACGACGTCGTCGTCGTCGTGTCGGCCATGGCGGGCGAGACGAACCGGCTGCTCGGATTGGCGCACCAGTTCTCGGAGATGCCCAACGAACGGGAGCTCGACGTGGTGGCCTCGACCGGAGAACAGGTGACCATCGGGCTCCTCGCGATCGCGCTTACGGAGTTGGGATACAAGGCACGGTCCTTCACCGGGTTCCAGATCCCGGTGCGGACCGATTCGGCCTACGTGAAGGCGCGGATCCGGGACATTCGGGGGGATTCGATCCGCGCGGCGCTGGAGAACGGGGAGATCGCCGTCGTCGCGGGATTCCAGGGCGTCGACGACACCGGAGCGATCACGACCCTCGGGAGAGGGGGGTCCGACACGAGCGCGGTGGCGGTGGCCGCGGCACTTCGTGCGGACGTTTGCGAAATCTACACGGACGTCGACGGCGTCTACACCACGGACCCGAACGTCTGCGCCGACGCACGGAAGCTGGAGGGGATCTCGTTCGAGGAAATGCTCGAACTGGCGAGCCTGGGCGCGAAGGTGCTCCAGATCCGGTCCGTCGAGTTCGGCATGAAATACGGGGTGCGGATCCACGTTCGGTCCTCGTTCAACGAGAACCCGGGAACCATCGTGACGAAGGAGGATGAAATCATGGAAACGGCGGTCCTGTCCGGCGTGGCGTACAGCAAGAACGAGGCGAAGATCACCATCGTCAAGGTCCCGGACCGGCCGGGGATCGCGGCGAAGATCTTCAAGCCCCTGTCGGACGCCAACATCGTCGTGGACGTGATCGTGCAGAACGTCTCCGTGACGGGATACACGGACCTGACGTTCACGGTGGGGCGGACCGACTTCCGAAAGGCGATGCTGCTCAGCGAGGACACCGCCCGGGAGATCGGCGCGGAAAAGGTCGTGGGAAACGACAAGATCGCCAAGGTCTCGATTGTCGGCATGGGGATGCGCTCCCATTCGGGCGTGGCGACCAAGGTGTTCGAGACGCTGGCCGCGGAGGGGGTCAACATCCTGGGCATCACGACTTCCGAGATCAAGATCTCCTGTCTGATCGAGGAAAAGTACACGGAGCTGGCCGTCCGCGTTCTCCATAACGCGTTCGGCCTGGGGAAGCCGGCCGACGGCTGACCGCTCGCAGGACGAAAGCAGGACGCCGATGAAACGGATAGCGCTGTACGACACCACGCTTCGGGACGGGACCCAGTCCGAAGCGGTTTCCCTGTCCGTGATGGACAAGATCGCGATCACGGAGCGGCTCGCGGACTTCGGGATCCAGTACATCGAGGGCGGCTACCCGGGCTCGAATCCGAAGGACAAGGAATTCTTCGAGCAGGGGCGGCGCCTTCGCCTGAAGAATTCGAAACTGTGCGCCTTCGGGATGACCCGCCGGGTGGGCAAGAGGGTGGACGAGGACGCCAACATGAAGGCGCTGCTGTCCGCCGAAACGCCCGTCATCACGGTGGTCGGCAAGTCGTGGGACTTCCACGTCACGGAGGCGCTGCGCACCACGCTTCCGGAAAACCTCAAGGCGATCCGGGAGACGGTCGAATTCCTGAAGAAGCGGACGGAGCAGATCTTCTTCGATGCCGAGCACTTCTTCGACGGATACAAGCGGAACCCGAAATACGCGCTGAAGACGCTGTCGGCTGCCGAGGACGGCGGCGCGGATTGCCTCGTGCTTTGCGACACGAACGGCGGTTCCCTTCCGTCGGAGATTGCGAAAATCATACGGGCCGTCCGGAAGACGACCGGGCTGGCGCTTGGAATTCATACCCATAACGATTCGGAGATGGCGGTGGCCAACTCCCTTGCGGCGGTGGAACAGGGCGTGACGCAGGTCCAGGGAACCATCAACGGGTACGGCGAGCGGTGCGGCAACGCGAACCTGTGCTCGATCATCCCCAGCCTCGCGCTCAAGATGGGATGCGAGGTGCTGCCGCCGGAGCAGATCCGGAAGCTCACGGAAGTATCCCGGTACGTGGCGGAGGTGGCGAATCTGGGCCATTGGCTCCATCAGCCGTTCGTGGGCGCGGCCGCATTCGCGCACAAGGGGGGGATGCACGTCTCCGCCATCCGGCGGAACCCGGGCACCTACGAGCACATCGATCCGGAGACGGTCGGAAACGCGCGGCGGGTCCTCATTTCCGACCTCTCCGGCAGAAGCAACATCCTCTCCAAATTCCACGAGAAAGGAATTTCCTTCAAGACCGGCGATCCGACGGCGGAACGGGTCCTGGAGCAGATCAAGGAGCTGGAACACAAGGGATACCAGTTCGAAGCCGCGGAGGCGTCGTTCGAAATGCTGGTCCGCAGGGCGACGGGAACGCACAAGCCGTTTTTCGAGCTGAAGGGCTTCCGCGTGATCGATGAGAAGCGCTCCGAGGACGAGGCGCCCATCGCGGAGGCGACCATCATGGTCCAGGTCGATGGAACCGTAGAGCACACCGCCGCGCTCGGCAACGGTCCGGTGAATGCGATGGATCACGCGATCCGCAAAGCGCTCGAAAAATTCTACCCGGAACTCTCCGACGTGGAACTGCTCGACTACAAGGTCCGGGTGATCGGCGGCGGCGGCACGGGGTCTTCGGTACGGGTCTTGATACACTCCGGCGACAAGGATACCCAGTGGGGAACCGTCGGTGTGTCGAATAACATCATCGAAGCCTCCTGGCAGGCGCTGGTCGACAGCATCCGGTACAAGCTCTGGCGGTCCCGGGGAGAGTAGCCCCAGAAGCACAGGGTCCGATCGCCGGACGTTTCTTGTCGTATCCATGATCATTCTGGTATGGAACCTGGCCCTTTTCGGGAAGGAGGTCGTGTCGGGGCGTTCCCTTCGCGCGGAAGCGGCGGCGGCGGGCCGCGTAAGGCGCGGGCCGACGTCGGAGGCGGGCGAGAGGGCGCGCACGGAGGCGCCCCGGTCCACGGAACCCCTGACCGTCCGGCAGAGGTTTCTTCTCGGACGACGGTTGGATATCAATCGGGCGAATGATCGCGAGATTTCGGGGCTGCCGGGGATCTCGGACGCCGTAGCCAGGGCGGTTGTGGAGCGGCGAAGGAGGCTCGGACGCTTCCGACGGGCCGAGGACCTTCTCACGGTTCGGGGAATCAAACGGAAACGGCTGAAAAAAATCCTTCCTTTCATTTCCATTTTGCCGAATAATTGACTATATTGGTCAGGTAAGAGGCCGTCAGTTTCCGGGAGAAGGGGGTGTCCCGAATGCTTCGTCGGATCCGCGAGGACATGCGGGTGGTCTTCGAACGCGATCCCGCCGCGCAGAGCAGGATGGAAATTCTCCTGTGCTATCCGGGGTTCCATGCCGTGCGGTTCCACCACGTCGCGCACTGGCTGTGGACCCGGAACCGCTGCTTGTCGGCCCGTTTCGTGTCGCACGTCGCGAGGTTTCTGACGGGGATCGAGATCCACCCCGGGGCCACG
The DNA here is from genome assembly GCA_964459975.1 of uncultured bacterium. Classification (GTDB taxonomy): domain Bacteria; phylum Desulfobacterota; class Deferrimicrobia; order Deferrimicrobiales; family Deferrimicrobiaceae; genus CSP1-8. The sequence goes on along the minus strand of CAYWOT010000079.1, from coordinate 1,713 downwards.
ATCGGGGACGGGTTCTTCATCGATCACGGAATGGGCGTGGTCATCGGCGAGACCGCCGAAATCGGGGAGAACGTCACGATCTATCACGGGGTCACGTTGGGGGGCACGAGCTGGAACAAGGGAAAGAGGCACCCGACGATCGAGGACAACGTGATCATCGGGGCGGGAGCAAAGATCCTCGGTCCGATCCGGGTCGGGCACAACTCGAAGATCGGGTCCGGGTCCGTCGTCAACAAGGAGGTGCCGCCGAATTCCACCGTGGTCGGAGTCCCCGGCCGGGTGGTCTTTCGGGAAGGGAACGTCTACCAGGACCCGACCGGCGTGGCCGGAACGCCGGACCCCGAAGGGAAGGCGCTCAAGTGCCTCACCGAACAGGTGATGGCGCTGGAAAAGCGCGTGGACCAGCTTTCGCGGAAACTCGACGTGGACGAGGAAGTTCCGCGGGTGGGGACCAAGCCGTGAAGATCACGACGCGCGGACGGTATGCGGTGATGGCGGTCGTCAATCTGGCGGCGGCGTCGCGCGGAAATCCGGTGTGCCTGAAGGACATCTCGCGCGAGGAGGCGATCTCGGAACTCTATCTCCAGCAACTCTTCGCCCGGCTCCGGAAGCAGAATCTGGTCAAGAGCGTGCGGGGTCCCCGGGGGGGGTTTATCCTCGCCCGGCATCCGGCGGAAATCACGATCGGCGAGATCATCCGTGCGGCGGAAGGGGTCAGCCGGCGCGTGGGCTGCCGGGCGTCGGGCAGGAAGTGCGGAATGATCGAGCGGTGCAGGACCCAGAACATGTGGGACACGCTGGAAACGCGGATCGACGAGTTTCTCGATTCCATCACGATCGAGGCCCTGTTCGTTCCTCCAACGCGAACCCGCAGGGAGGCGGAAGCGTGAGAAAGATCTATCTCGACCACAATGCGACCACGCCGGTCCGTCCCGAGGTCCGGGATGCGGTCCAGCCATATCTCGCCGAGCAGTTCGGCAATCCGTCCAGCATCCACTGGGCGGGCCGGGACGTGCGAAAAGAGGTGGAGGACGCCAGGGGGGAAATCGCGTCCTTCTTCGGATGCCAGCCGCTCGAGGTGGTGTTCACGAGTTCGGGAACCGAGAGCGACAACCTGGCGATCAAGGGAGCGGCGTTCCGGAACGGGAACGAGGGCGGGCACATCGTCACCTCGCAGGTCGAGCACCCGGCGGTGATCAATGCGTGCCGTTTCCTGGAACGCAAAGGGTTCCGCGTGACGTACGTGCCGGTGAACCGCTTCGGGATCGTCGAGCCGGACGCCGTGCGAAAGGCGATCACCTCGGACACGTTTCTCGTCTCCGTGATGGCGGCGAACAACGAGACCGGCGCCGTGATGCCGATTCGCGAGATCGGGGCGATCGCGCGGGAGCGGGGAGCGATCATGCACACGGACGCGGTCCAGGCGGCGGGAAAGATTCCGCTCGAGTTCCGGTCGCTTCCGGTGGACCTGCTCACGTTCTCCGGGCACAAGGTCAACGCGCTCAAAGGGGCGGGCGGGCTGATCGTGCGCAAGGGGGTGGAGATCGAGGCGCTGATCGACGGCGGCCACCAGGAGCGGGGGCGCCGCGGCGGGACCGAGAACGTCGTGGGAATCGTCGCGATGGGGAAGGCGTTTCAGCTTCTTCGGACGGGGATGGACGAGGAGGTCGCCCTGGTCCGGCGGCTGCGGGACCGGTTCGAGAGCACACTGTT
>CAYWOT010000078.1:0-9672 GCA_964459975.1 uncultured bacterium | reverse complement strand
CGCCATTCCGGACCTCGTCTTTCGGCGGGCGGACCGCGAGGGCTGGAAAAACAAACTGGCGGCGCGTTTCCGGCTGATCGCCGAGGTTTCCCCCCTCTCGCCGCAGATGTGGGCCTGGATGGTCCGGGAGGACCTGCGCCGGTTCCGGCTCGGAGACTTTTTCTACGACATCGACGGCTTGTCCGGGGCGCTGCGCCGGTTCGGGCCGGCCTTGGTGGGATACGCCGCGTGGTTCCTCTCCTTCGCCTCGGCAGCGGTTTGCTGGTTCGCGGTCTGGACTGCCGTCGCCCTCTTCCTCCGCGCGCGGCCCTCCCTCGAATCGGACATCACGCGGGCCGTCCGGATCCCGATGCGCGAGTACGTCTCGCCCTTGGGCGCGGTGATCGTGTTCCTCCTTCCGCTGGCCGCCGGAATGGGGTTCGTGATCGTGGCGTGCTACTGGTTGATCTTCTCGGTGGCGTACCTGCGCCGCCGGGAACTCGTGCTGATGACCGTGGCCCTCTTGCTCCTGGCGTCCCTTCCGGTCACGGGGAGCATGCTGCACCAGTTGACGAGGATGACCGGCGACGCGCCGAAGGAAGGCTGGCTGGGAGCCGACGGCTATCCTCCCCGGAAGTGGCCCGGAGGCGGACCGGCGGGAACCGCGCAGGGGGACGACGCGCCGTCCTGGCTGGTGACCTTTTCCCGAGCCCGCGCGGCGATGGAGGCCGGCCGGCCCGCCCAGGCGGAGCCGCTTTGGACGGAGCTGATCGAGCATGGGAAGGACCTTCCGGAGGTGCGCAACAACCGGGGCATCACGCGTGCGAGCCAGGGAAAGACGAAAGAGGCGCTGACCGACTTCGAGGCGGCGTTCCACATGAGGCCGGGGTACGGACCGGCCTTGTGGAACGCGTACCAGTCGTATCTGCAGGAGTTCAACCTCGAGCGCGCCCGGAAGATCCAGCCGCTGGCCTGGGATCGGGTGCAGAGAATCTCTCCCTTTCATTTTCACCTGTCCGATATGGAGGCCGGAGAGTGGATTGCGTCCCCCTTGCCCGTGGGGGAGCTGATCCGCGCCATCGCCCGGAAGGGGGGGAGTCTTTTCAGCGGATCGGAACAGGGGGAGTTCCAGCGGATGTTCTTCCGGCCGCTGACTCCGCGGCTCGTTCTGGTTTTCCTCGGCCTCGTCTGGCTCTCGTCGGTGGGATGGAAGATTTTTTCGCTGCGGGTCTGGGTCCACACCACCTGCCGCGGATGCGGAGCACGGACCCTGATTGTCGGAATCCGGGAGGCTACGGACTTCTGCAACATGTGCCAGGCGCGCGTGGGTTGGGGAATTCGCGCCGGTGAGGAGAAGGAGCGGAGGGCGCTCGGGATCCGGATGCACCGTACCTATGTCAAGGTCATTTCGATCCTGGTTCCGGGATCCGGGGGCCTCTGGTCGGGAAAGGACTTCCGGACCATGCTCTTCGTCGGGCTGTTCAGTCTCGCCCTGGCGGGAGTGACGGCTTCTGTCGGCGGGCGGCACGGCGGCGACATCGTGTCGGAGTTATTGTCGGGCGTCACGCGGTGGACCGCGGTCGCGGCCGGAGTGCTTTGGGTCGTAGGCGCCTGGTGGGGCCTGTGGTCGTTCGGCAGGATGCAGCGCATGTTGGGGATCACCGGGGAGAGACGGTAGGACATGCAGGGGAAGATCGCGGATTTCGGCATCCCGGAAATCTTCCAGCTGGTGGCGAGCCAGGGGAAGAGCGGCGCCCTGACGATCCGGGGCGACGAGCGGGAGACGGTGTTCCTGTTCTCGGACGGCGCGGTCGTCGACGTGCAGCCGGACCGGCAGCGCGCGCCGTTCGCCCTCATCGGGAACATGCTGGTGGCGGCGGGCTACCTGAGTGCGGACGAGCTCCGACGGGTCCTGCTCGCGCAACGGCAGGAAGGGAAGAAGATCGGCGAGATCCTGGTGGACCGGGGGAAGGTCTCCCGCGAACGACTCGCCCAGTACCTGTATCTGCAGGTGAAGGACAGTCTTTATTACTCCCTGCGCATCAAGGAAGGAGACTATCGATTCGAGGTGTTCGCCGTCCGGCCTCCGCACTGGATGGCCGCGCCCCTCCGCGCCGACGTACTTCTCATGGAAGGGATGCAATTTCTTGATGAATATCCTCGGATTCGCGAGAAATTTCCGGCCGATTTTTTCCATGTTGCGCGAAAGCGGGGCGTGAAGATCGACGCCATGGCCCTGCCGGCGGAGGAGCGGGCGGTCTGGAACGCGGTGGATTTTTCGCCCGACCCGTATCGTGTCTTCCGGAAGGCGTGTCTCACGTGGTACGAGGGCCTGAAGGCGTTGTGGGGTTTGTGGGATCGGGGCCTGGTGGAGATCACCGTGGCGGACATGGAGGCGCCGGAGCCGGAGCGCGCGATGCGCGAGGACATCCGACGAAGGTACGCCATCGGCTGCCTCCGGGCGGCGGTCTGGGCCCTCGCGGCCGTCGTGGCGGGCTTCTGGACCTATACCGTCCTGCTTTCCCCTACGGCGACGCGCATCTTCGCGGACTGGGCCGGGTTTTACCGGTGAGAAAGGGCGGATGGAACGATGGAGCTGGCGAAATCGCGGGAAGAGAAACTGCAGTTTGACGACCCGGCGGTTCTGACCGACCTGTTCGGGACCGACGACAGCCACCTTCGGATCGTGGAGCGGGCCTTGGGCGTTGTCATTCTCCCAAAGGGAAACGTCCTGACCGTAACCGGCGACCCGTTCAACGTGGAACTTTCCGCCAAGGTGTTCTCGGGGCTGTACCGAGTTCTCCGGAAGGGCATTCCGATCACCTCCAACGATGTGCGGGCGGCGGTAAAGATCGTCCGGTCGGACCGCAACGCCGAAGTCGCGAGCGTTTTCCAGGACGTGGTCTTCAAGTCTTCGCGGAACCGGATCATCACGCCCAAGAGCATCGCCCAGAAGAAATACCTCGACGCCATGCGCGATTTTGATATCGTCTTCGGAGTCGGTCCCGCCGGGACGGGAAAGACGTTTCTCGCGATGGCGATGGCGGTCGGCTTCCTGTTGCGCAAGCAGGTCAAGCGGATCGTCCTGGCCCGCCCGGCGGTCGAGGCGGGAGAGAAGCTCGGGTTTCTCCCCGGGGACATGGCGGAAAAGGTCAATCCCTACCTTCGCCCGCTGCACGACGCGTTGTACACCATGCTCGAATACGAGCAGGCGGGCAAGATGATGGAGCGGGGGGTCATCGAGGTCGCTCCCCTTGCGTTCATGCGCGGGAGGACGCTGAACGACTCCTTCGTCATTCTCGACGAGGCGCAGAACACCACGACCGAGCAGATGAAGATGTTCCTGACCCGGCTCGGCTCCAACTCCAAGGCCGTCGTGACGGGAGACGTCACCCAGACGGACCTCGGCGAGGGGACCAAGAGCGGCCTGTCGGAGGCGCTCCACATCCTGCACGGCGTGGAAGGGATCGCCTTCTGCTGGTTCACCGAGGTCGACGTCGTCAGGCATCCGCTCGTGCAGGAGATCATCAGGGCCTATGAGCGATACGAAAAACGGGCCGCGGAATAGCCGCCGCCCCGAATCCGGCGGCGGGAAGGGGAAGGGCGGGCCGCTGACGGAGGGGGGGCTGGGCTTCCTGGCGGCTGCGATCTTCGTCGCCCTGTTCTACCTGTGGGGCCAGGAGCTGCTTCCGCGCGCGACGGGACGGATCGGGCGGATGTTCCCGTTCGTCGGGGCCGTCGCCTTGACGCTGGCCGTCGCCCTGTTCTTGACCGAGTGGTTCCGGTTCGCGGGCCGGGAAGTCCGGAAGGTCCGGCTCGCGGCGAGGGATTTTCTCTTTCTCTGTTCGCTGGTCATGGTCCTGTTCTTCCTGGCGAAGACGGTCGTCGACATCGTCCCGGCGGGCTCGTCGTCTCCCTGGGGATCGGTGCCGGCCCGGGCCAGCGTCTACCTGATTCCTCTTCCCGCCTTCGCGATGGTGGTGCGGATTCTCCTGAATTCCGAGGTGGCGATCCTGTTCACGGTCGCGGCGTCCGTCCTCGCCGCCGCCGCGGCCCACGGCGCCTGGTCTACGCTCCTCTTCCTGCTTCTCGCCGGAACGGCCGCGGCGGCCCGGTCGGGAAGAATTCCGGACCGGTACCGGATGCTGTGGGCGGGGGTGCTCACCTCGCCGGTATGCGCGGTGGCCGCCATGGCGCTCCAGTTCGCGTTTCACGGCGATTCGGGGGTCGCCTGGGCCGGGCTCTTCGGAGCCCTGAACGGACTCGCCGCGGGTCCGCTCGCCCTCGCCTTTCTCCCGGTGGCGGAATACGTCTTCGGGTACACGAGCGACATCCGGCTCATGGAGCTGTCGAGCACCAATCATCCGCTGCTTCGGCGGCTCATGGTGGAGGCGCCCGGGACGTTTCACCACAGTGTGCTCGTGGGGACCCTTGCCGAGGCGGGGGCGGCGGCGATCGGGGCGAATCCGCTTCTGTGCCGGGTGGCGGCTCTGTTTCACGACGTTGGGAAGATCGCCAAGCCCGAGTACTTCTCCGAGAATCAGGGCCGGGCGGGAAACGTCCATGACAATCTGACCCCTGGAATGAGCCGGGTCGTCATCCTCTCGCACGTGAAGGAGGGAGCGCGCCTGGCCCGGGAGCACCGGCTCGGAGAACGGATCACCGAGATCATCTCCGAGCACCACGGAACGAGTCTGCTGTACTGTTTCCTGGAGAAGGCCCAGCCCATGATTCTCGAGCGGAAGGCGTCCGAGGACACGTTCCGGTATCCCGGGCCGCGCCCCGGAACGCGGGAAGCGGCCATCATCATGCTGGCGGACGCTGCGGAGGCGGCCAGCCGGAGCCTCAAGGATCCTTCCGCCGAAGAGGTGGAGGAGATGGTGACGCGGATGGTCAACCGGGCGTACCTGGACGGCCAGCTCAATGAATGCGACATGACCCTGCGGGACCTGCACGCGGTGGGAACCGCCCTGAGCCGGGTTCTCGCGGCCGTCTGCCACACCCGGGTGGAATACCCCAGCAACCAGGAAAGCGGGGTCCGTTGACGGCAAGGCCCCTTAGCGTGCGGATCAGCGTCCGGCAGCACCAACGGCCGGCCCCCCTCCGGGGGGCGGTCCTGCGCGGACTGCTCCGCAGGGCGCTTCGCGTCCTGGAGATCCCGGGCGCCGATCTCCGGATCGTCGTGGTCGGCGACGCCGAAATGGAGCGGTGGCACCGGGAATATCTCGGCCGCGGGGGAACGACCACGGTGCTTTCGTTTCCCGAGGACGATGACGGACAGGGGCCGGCGCGAAGCGTGGCCGGCGACATCGTTCTCTGCGCGTCGGACTGCTTGTCCAGGACCCGGGAGTGGAGGTGCTCGAAGGAAGACAGGGTCTTTTTTTTCGCGCTCCACGGGGTGCTGCACCTGCTCGGATACGATCACGCGAAGGGAAAGGCGGAAGCGTCGCGCATGCGGCGGGCGGAGCTCCGCGTATACCGGTCCTGCCTTGGTGAGGGGAGAAGTCCCATTTGACCGGCGTCCTCGCCCGGGATGTCGGACCCGACTTCCCGCCTTCGGCCGTCGGGACGTTCGGCGCGGCCGCCCTCTGCGTCGTCTACGGCGTCCTGTTTGCGCTGGGCATGCCGGGCTACGACGTTCCCGGGCTTCCGTTCGTCTGCCTCGTGCCGCTCCTGGTCCTGGCGACCTCGGCCGCCGACGGTCGCCGGGCGGCGTGGAGGGGGCTCGCGGCGGGCACTCTCGCCAATCTCCTGCTCGTGTACTGGATCGCCTACACCGTGGCCGTCGAGGGAAAGCTCGGCTGGGCGATCGGCGGCCTCGCCGCGTTTCTGGTCGCCGCGTACATGGGGGTCTACGTCTCCGTCGGCGCATGGGCCGCCTATCGTCTGCGGAAGCGATTCGGCATCGCGGGGCTGTGGGCTTTCCCGGCGGCCTGGGTGGGCGTCGAGTATGCCAGGGCCGTCCTGTTCACGGGTTTCCCGTGGATGCTGCTCGGGTACAGTCTTTCGGACCGGCCGTTTCTTCGACAGGCCGCCGACCTCGCGGGCGTGTACGGACTCGGATTCGCGCTTGCGGGCGCCAACGTTTGCCTCTACATGGCGGGAGCGAACGCCCGGAAGCGCGCGTGGCGCCCGGCCGTGCTGAATCTCGCAGGGGCCGCCGCGATCGGCCTGTTCCTGTTCGCGTACGGCGCGTCGGGAACGATGTCCGGCTGGGTGCAAAACGTCGGCCGGCCCATCCGGGTCGGCATCGCCCAAGGGGGAATCGACGAGACGGTCAAATGGGACCCCGCATACCAGGAGGATACCATCCGGATCTACCGGAGCCTCACGCGGGAAGCCAAAGCGAGGGGCGCGGAGGTGGTGGTGTGGCCCGAGACGGCGGCGCCGTTCTTCTACGGGTGGGAACCGGAGTTGAGCGCGGAGGTGGACAACGTGGCGGCCGAGAACCACGTTCCCCTCATCTTCGGGGCGCCGTGGTTCGATCCGTCGGAGGGGGGGAAGTACTACAACAGCGTATTCTTCCTCGGGGACCGGGGCGTTCCGCGCGGGCGGTACGACAAGAGAAAACTCGTTCCGTTCGGGGAGTACGTTCCGTTGCGCCACGTCCTGTTCTTTCTTCGGAAAATGACCGAGGGGGAGGAGGATTTTTCCGAGGGGAAGGGGCCCGTGCTGTTCGTCGTCGACGGGCGGCCGGTCGCGGCGTCGGTGTGCTACGAGGCGGTCTTCCCCGGAATCGAGCGGGACAGCGTCAGAGCGGGGGCGACCTGGCTGGTAAACGTCACCAACGACGCCTGGTTCGGGAACACCGTGGCCCCGCGGCAGCATCTCGCGATGGCCCGGATGCGCTCCGTGGAGTTCCGCAGGGCGCTGGTGCGGGCGGCGAACTCGGGGATCAGCGCCGTCGTCGACGGGCGCGGCACGACGGTGGCGGAGATCGGCCTGTTCCGGACCGGAACGATCGTGGCGTCGATCCAGCCCCGCAGCGGGGAAACGATCTACGCGAAAACGGGGGATGATTTCGCAATCGGCTGTATTATAATAATTGTTTTATTCTTGTTCGTTCCCGGGAGAAGAGCGCATGGCCGTAGGAATCCTGGCGGAAAAAGCCGCCCTGCTTGAAACCCGCTTCGAGGATCTCCGGGGCTACCTTTGAGGTGGACCGAAAACGCTCCCGCCTGGCGGAGCTCGAGGAGGCCGTAGCCAAGCAGGGGTTCTGGGAATCGCCCGACCGGGCGGAGGCCCTGCTCAAGGAGCGCAAAGGCCTGGAGACGTTTCTCGCGAAGTGGGGTTCCATCACCGGCACGCTGGATGACCTTCGGGCGTACCTCGACCTTTATGACGAGTCGTCGGATCCCTCCCTTGCTGCCGAGATCGAGCAGTGCGCCCAGTCGCTGTCGGCGAGCCTCGACGACGTGGAACTGGAACGGATGCTCGGCGGGGAGAACGACGAGCGGAACGCCGTCGTCACGATCCACGCCGGTGCGGGCGGAACGGAGTCCCAGGACTGGGCCGAGATGCTGCTCCGAATGTACGTGCGCTTCGCGGACCGCGGTGGATTCACGGTGGACGTGGTCGAGCGGCAGGAGGGGGAGGAAGCGGGGATCAAGAGCATCACCTTTCTCGTGGCGGGAGACCACCCGTACGGCTACCTGAAGGCCGAGAGCGGCGTCCACCGGCTGGTGAGGATTTCGCCGTTCGACGCGAACAAGAGGCGCCATACCTCGTTCGCGTCGGTCTTCGTTTCGCCCGAGATCGACGACGACGTCCAGATCGAGATCAACGAGTCGGACCTGCGGATCGATACGCTTCGATCCGGAGGGGCGGGCGGCCAGCACGTGAACAAGGTCGAGTCCGCGGTCCGGATCACGCACGAACCGACGGGGGTTACGGTGCTGTGCCAGCAGGAGAGGTCGCAGCACAAGAACCGGGCCCTGGCGATGAAGATCCTCCGGTCAAAGCTGTACGAGATCGAGATGCGGGAGCGCGGAGAAAAAGCGGCGGAAGCGCACAAAAGCAAGAAGGACATCGCCTGGGGATCGCAGATCCGGTCGTATGTCCTCACCCCCTACCGCATGGTGAAGGACCATCGGACCGGACACGAGACGGGCAACGTCGACGCGGTCCTCGACGGCGACATCATCGACTTCATTCGCAAATATCTCCTCTCGGCGGGCATGGAGAGCGAACAGCGCTCGGCCTGACCGGCGGAGGGTAGGACGGTACCCCCGGGGAGGACCGCGGATCCCCGGCCGGACGGGAAAAAGCGATGGAGGGGCCGCGTGAAAAAGGAGTGGAACGACCTCGTCAGAGAGCGGATCGCGAAGGCGGACGAGGTTCGGCGCCGCGGCGGGAACCCGTATCCGAATGATCAGCGCGTCGGCTGGACGACGGCGGAGGCGAAACGCGCCGCGGAGGGCAAAGACGCCGAGGCCTTGGCCTCCGAGGCGATCCGGGCCGACATCGCCGGTCGGGTCGTAGCGGCGCGGCGCTTCGGCAAGGCCGCGTTCCTGGTCCTGGCGGATCGAGCGGGACGCATCCAGGCGTACGTGAAGCAGGACGGGCTGGGGGCGGAGGAATACGCGCGGTTCCGGGAGACGTCGGACGTCGGGGACATCGTTTGGGTGGAAGGACCGCTCTTTCTGACCCGGACCGGCGAGCTGACCGTTCAGGCGGACCGGTTCCGGCTGCTCACCAAGGCGCTTCGGCCTCTTCCGGAAAAATGGCACGGGCTCTCCGACGTGGAGACGCGATACCGCCAGCGGTACGTGGACCTGATCGTCAACGAGGAGGTCCGGGAAGTGTTCCGGCAGCGCAGCCGGATCATCGCGTTTTGCCGGTCCTTCCTGACCTCGCGGGATTTCCTGGAAGTCGAAACGCCGATGATGCAGCCGGTGGCGGGGGGCGCGGCGGCCCGGCCGTTCGTCACGCACCACAACGCCCTCGACATGGATCTGTTCCTGCGCATCGCGCCGGAACTGTACCTCAAGCGGCTGGTCGTCGGGGGGTTGGAGCGCGTCTTCGAGATCAACCGGAACTTCCGGAACGAAGGGATTTCCACGCAGCACAATCCCGAGTTCACGATGCTCGAGTTCTATCAGGCGTACGCGACGTTCGAGGATCTGATGGGGCTCACCGAGGAAATGCTCGCCGGACTCGCGCTCTCGCTTTTCGGAAAGACCTCCGTGAACGTCCGCGGCGAGACGATCGATTTCCAGCCGCCGTGGCCGCGGCTGACGGTCGCCGGCGCGGTGGCCCGGTACGGGGAGCTGCCCGCGGATCGTCTGGACGACCGGGAGTTTCTGGCGGCGACGGCGAACCGGTTGAACCTTCCGGTGGAGGACGACGCCCGGACGGGCTCCCTCCTGTCCGCGATCTACGAGGAGGTCGCAGAGCCGAACATCCGGGGCCCCGCCTTCGTCACGGAGCATCCCGTCGAGGTCTCGCCGCTCTCCCGCGCGAACGAAACCCGTCCTTCCGTTGTCGATCGTTTCGAGCTGATCGTCCGGGGAAGGGAGATCGCAAACGCGTTTTCCGAACTCAACGATCCCTTGGAGCAACGGCTGCGGTTCGAGGAGCAGATGCGTGCGCGGGAAAAAGGGGACGAGGAGGCGCACGCGATGGACGAGGATTTCCTTCGCGCCCTCGAATACGGAATGCCGCCGTGCGCGGGCGAAGGGATCGGGATCGACC
>CAYWOT010000077.1:8789-9694 GCA_964459975.1 uncultured bacterium | reverse complement strand
TGATATCGAACAGACGGACGTTCAACATGAATGGTCTCTCCTAACGGTGCGCTGACGAATCGGAAGCGGCGGTCACGTGGCGACCGCCTTCATCTCCTCCCGTATTTTCTCAAACCGTCTTTCGAAGGCAAGCCGGTTCTTGTTGGACGAGCCGGCCAAGACGATCTCGGCGCGACCGTCGCTCCCGCGCGCAATGCGGATCCAGACGCGCTGGTGGGACATGAAGAACGCGATCATGAGGCCGGCGACCATCAGGATGCAGCCCGCCCACACGATGTTCACGCCGGGGTCCCGGGCCACCTGCAGCCCCGTGTAGAAGATCTCGTTGATCCCCTGGAACGACAGGTAGCGCGTATCGCCCCTCTGGCGGTCGAACTCCGGAAAGGCCTTGAGAAGCCAGAACTGGGTGGCCGCCTTCCCCGGTTTCTTGAGCACCACGAGCAGGGCGGGTCCCATCCCCTGGAAGTCGGGACGGTAGTCGACCGCGCCGATGCGCCCGTAGCCCGCAATCTCCCGCGTCTCGCCCGGCGACAGCGAGATCGTCTCTCCGCCGCCCTCGGGCCGGTTGACCGACAGCCGAACCGTCGACGCACTCGCGGTGCCGTAGCTCGCCTGGTAGAACCAGATCCCCTTGTACCGGAGCGGGTCGTTCACCTCGATGGTCTTGCGGAGAACCTCCTTGCCGTTTTCGATCACGCTCAAGTCCGACGCGTATTCCTTGGGCTGCCCGCTGGGGTAGTAGCTCACCCGGAAGCTGTTGCATCGCACGGAAAAACCCAGGTCGACCGACGCGGTGCCCCCGCGAGTCGGAATCGTCCGCACCGACCGCCCCTCGATGATGTTCGCGTATCCCTTGAACCCGAAGACGTTCCCCACGATCGCGCCGACGAAGATCACGAGAATGG
>CAYWOT010000077.1:4725-8779 GCA_964459975.1 uncultured bacterium | reverse complement strand
GGAGAGGTGCGTCACGTAGACGCCGAACCGGGAGGCGATCCCTTTCTCGGCATACAGATGGACCGTCGACCCCTCGTCGGTCACACGCGGCCGGGCGAAGGCGCTCCCCAGTGCGGAACGGTACGCTTCGACCCAGGCCGACGGCTCCCCCTTCTTTTTCCAGCGGACGACCGCCCCCAGCGTCTTCTCGAGGTTCTCGTCCAGGGTGGTCCTTGGGTTCCGCACGATCCGGACCACCCGCGGAAGCCGGTCCACCGTGCAGCAGATCAGGTTGACCGCGAACAGGACGAGCAGCAGCAGGAACCACCATGAATGGTACATGTCGAACAGGTCGAGGGCCGCGAACAGCCGGATCGTTCCTTCGGTGTAAAACTGCCGGTAGTGGTCCAGGGTCTGGTTCTGTTCGATCAGAGTGCCGACGATGGACGTAAGCGCCAGAAAAATGAGGACGAAGATGGCGAGTTTCAGGGACGTGAAGACATTCCACACCCTGTCCATCGGAGATTCCACGCGCTTGCCGTCAGCCATGGGGATGCACCTTCAGGCGATGGGTCGCTTGCAATCAGACATTATACATCGATCGGTCAGACAGGGAGAAAAAAAGACGCCGGAGAGGGCGGTCGAACGCCCTCTCCGGCAAACAGCGCGGATCTGCCGCCTACCCCTTGTGGCACCCGTTGCAGGTGGTGGGCGCTCCCTTGGCCTTTTCCTTCTTGTGGCAGTCCCTGCACGTCGTGTGGAACGCTTCCTTCAGCGAGACAACCTTGCCCTTGGCCGTCGCCTTGTGGCAGTTGGAGCAATTCTGCCCCTCGCCGGGGGGATCCTTGTGATGGCATACCTGGCAGTTCTTGGCTCGGGCGACGTGGGCCTTGTGGTTGAACGGAACCGGCTTCTTGATCTTCTGGATCTGCTTGATCATCACTTCGTTCGGCGCGTTCTTCGAGGGCCCTGCCGCCGTCGCGGCCAGGCCGGCAGAGAAGGTCACGGCCACGATGATGGAGAAAAGAGCTGCGAACTTCTTCATGCGGGTTCACCTCCTTCCCCTTCGGAGTGGTATCCACAGATTGCAACGCGCGCACCGCCCGGCTTTCCGGCGGACGCACTCGCCGTCGCCCCGCTTCCAGACCCTCTCGAATGTACGCTTGCTCTTTTCCGGCGGGATCCGTCGAGGCTCCCTCCGGGCCCTCCTCTCCGGCCGGTCCGTCGAGCCCGTGGTCCAGCGGCACGACGCGACCGGTCCGGGAACCTCGCCTTCCTGACCTCTTCGACGCGGAGGTCGCCGCAGATATTCAGGGACGCCTAAGCCGCCCGGTGCGAACGGCTAAGGCGACGTTCACGGGCCCCCCGAGCAGTCCTCCATCATGCAGGCGCCAAGTATACTGTATCCGCAGCGAAAAAACAACCGCGCGCGATTGCGGGCGAAACGGACGGTCCGCGCGGAAGGACCCGCCTTGCACCGGGGCGGGACGGCAACGGGTCCCGTTTGCGCTTCCCTGGCACGCGGTCCGCCACGGAAAGGATGCCGTCCCCGGAAGAACGTTTCTCCCGCGCCCGGTCAAGGTCCGTTTCCCTCCGCTCGAGCCTGCGCGCGAGCTCCTCTCTCCTCTCGGACCGGAGGGGCCGCCTTCCGTCATTCCCGAAGACTCGCTGCGGACCGCCTCCGGCCGGACCTGGAAGTGGCGCGCTCGGGAAACAGCCGGTCGGCCGCCGCCGAACCGACAAAAGGGACTCCGGCCGCGGCCGAAATCCCCCTGGAAAATGATGGCGTCCCCAGCCGGATTTGAACCGGCGTCGCCGCCGTGAAAGGGCGGTGTCCTTGGCCGGACTAGACGATGGGGACGCGTGCCATGGTGAGCCCAGCAGGGATCGAACCTGCGACCCTCTGATTAAAAGTCAGATGCTCTGCCAACTGAGCTATGGGCTCCCGGAAACAGATTATCGTAAAAACCCGGCGGCGTGAGTGTCAAGCCCGGAAAGGGTTTTTCCGGAGGATCGTGTGGTTCCGGTCGGCGCCGACGGAGATCAGCGTGATCTCCGCACCGGCCAGCTCCTCGAGCCTGCGCACGTACTTCTGCGCCGCCTTCGGGAGATCGCCGAACTCCCGGGCGTCCGCCAGCCCCTCCTTCCACCCTTCCATCGGTTCGTAGACCGGCACCGCCCGTTCGAACTCGGCAACGGTCAGCGGCACCTCCTCGGTCCGGACGCCGTCGATGTCGTAGGCCACGCATACCTGGACACGGGAGAGGCCCGAGAGGACGTCGAGCTTCGTGAGGGCGATGCCGCTCAGCGCGTTCAGCCGGTGCGCGTACCGCACCACGGGCACGTCGAACCACCCGCACCGCCTCGGGCGCCCCGTGGTCGATCCGTACTCGCATCCGCGGTCCCGGATCTGCTGCCCCTCCTCGTCGAACATCTCCGTGGGAAAGGGGCCGGCGCCCACGCGAGTGATGTACGCCTTGGCAACGCCGATCACCCCGCTGATCTTCGTCGGCGCGACGCCCGACCCGGTGCACAGGCCGCCGGCGGTCGTGTTGGACGAGGTGACGAACGGGTAGGTCCCGTGGTCGACGTCCAGCAGCGCGCCCTGCGCCCCCTCGAAGAGCACCTTCGCCCCCCGGGTGATCTCCTCGTTCAGGAACAGCGAGGTGTCGATCAGGTACGGCCGCAGGCGCTCGCCGTACGCAAGATATTCGTCGTGGACGGCCCCGAAGTCGAGCTCCTTTTCGCCGTAGTAGCTCCGGAGGAGGAAGTTCTTGAACTCGAGGTTCGCGCGCAGCTTGTCCGAAAAGATCTCCGGGTGCACCAGGTCGCACGCCCGGATCCCCACCCGGGCGACCTTGTCTTCGTAACAGGGACCGATTCCCCGCGCCGTCGTGCCGATCTTCCGGTTCCCCAGTTTCTCCTCGCGGGCCCGGTCGAGCACCACGTGATACGGGAGGATGATGTGCACGAGGTGCCCCACCTTGAGCTGCGAGTCGTCCTGCAGATAGTCGCGGGACTTGAGCTGGTCGACCTCCCACAGCAGCACCTTCGGATCCACGACCACGCCGTTCGTGATCACGCACCGCTTCGCGGGATGGAGGATCCCCGACGGGATGAGATGAAAAATGAACTTCTCGCCCCGGACGACGAGCGTGTGTCCGGCGTTGTTTCCCCCCGTGGAACGCGCGACCGTGTCCGCGAACTCGGAGTAGATGTCGACGATCTTCCCTTTGCCCTCGTCGCCCCACTGGGCGCCGACGACGATCACGTTCTTCACGACTGCCCTCGTTTCTAGAAGGTCAGGTATTTCGCGGCGGTGATGTTGGGCAGCCTGCTCAGCTGGGCGAGAACCTTCTCCGGCACCGGGTTGTCCACGTTGATCAGCGAGACCGCGGTCCCGCCCTGCGCCTTCCGGCCGAGCTTCAGACCCGCAATGTTGATCCCTTTCTCCCCGAGAAAGGTCCCGACGCGCCCGATCACGCCGGGGACGTCGAGATTCTGCAGCATCAGCATTCCACCCGCGAGTTCCGCGTCGATCGGGAAGAGGTCGATCTTGACGATGCGCGGCGTGTTCCCGAATACGGTCCCCGCCACCGAGGTCTCCCCCTGCCCGGCCACGGCGGTGACGCGGATCAGGCTCGTGTACTCCTCCGTTCGCGCCGCGGTCGCCTCGACCACCCTGATCCCCCGCTCCTCGGCGACCATTCGGGCGTTGACGAGATTGACGTCTTCGGTCTGGTACTGCAGAAGGCCCTTCAGGACCGACATCGTCATCGGCGCCGTGTTCAGCTTCTCGACATCCCCCAGGTATTCCACCTTCAGCTCGGTGAGAGGCGAATCCAGAAGCTGCCCGTGGAACGCCCCCAGCTTCTCGCAGAGGTTGAGGAACGGCCGGAGCGTGGGGAGGAGCTCCGCGGAGACCGAGGGAAAATTGACCGAGTTGCGGATCGTCCCCTTCTTCAGAAAATCGCAGATCTGTTCCGCGATCAGGACCGCGACCTTTTCCTGCGCCTCGATCGTCGCGGCGCCCAGATGGGGCGTGAGAATGACGTTGGGGTGTTTGAGAAGCGCG
>CAYWOT010000077.1:4013-4715 GCA_964459975.1 uncultured bacterium | reverse complement strand
CGAGCTTGGGCCGACTCCCACCTTGCCGAAGAAGGTGTCGGGCGGCGGCGGCTCCGTCGGGTACACGTCGAGGGCCGCGCCCCGGACGTGGCCCGACTCGAGCGCGGCCAGGAGTCCCGCCTCGTCCAACAGGGCTCCCCGCGCGCAGTTGATCAGGAAGACCCCTTTTTTCATCTGCGCGATCGAGCCCTCGTTCACCATGTTCTTGGTTTCGGGGGTGAGCGGAGTGTGATAGGAAATGACGTCCGCTCGGGCGTAGAGCTCCTCGAGCGGCACGAGTTCAACGCCCAGCCGGGCGGCGTCCTCCCGGTTCACGTACGGGTCGGACGCGACCACGACCATCTTAAGCCCCAGCGCCCGCTCGGCGACCACCTTGCCGATGTTCCCCAGACCGACCAGGCCCAGGACCTTGCCGGTCAGCTCCGTTCCCATGAACTTGTTCTTCTCCCATTTTCCTTCCTTCATCGACGCGTTGGCCTGGGGGAGCTGGCGCGACATCGCCATCATCAGCGCGATGGCGTGCTCCCCCGTGGTCACGGTGTTGCCCCCCGGCGTATTCATCACGACGACGCCCTTCTTGGTCGCGGCCTCCTTGTCGATGTTGTCCGTCCCGCTTCCCGCCCGCCCGATGACCTTGAGCCGGGAGATCTTCTCGAAGCACGGGGCCGTCGCCATACTAGCCCCCCCCCCCACCACCGCGGG
>CAYWOT010000077.1:0-4003 GCA_964459975.1 uncultured bacterium | reverse complement strand
CTCCGGCGGCGGCGATGACCAGCGCCTCGAGGATCTGGGGGACCACGTGGCTCGGCGTCACCAGGTTCACGTTGTGACACCTCTGCCGCGCAAGCCCGAGCATCAGAGCGGCGAGCTCCTCCGGCGTCATCTTCCCGCGCACGTCGACTTCGATCCCTTCCCTCGCGAACGCGTCGAGGCCCACCTTCTGCAGGTTGTCGAGCGCAAGAACCTTCATCGCGGTCTTCTCCTTTTCCTTCTGCCGATGTTTGCGAACGCCTCCGGGCGAGGTGGGGGAACGAAGCAAACAATCTCTATCAAAGGCCCGGGGAAAAGTCAATCGCGGGATCCGGCGCGCGCCGGCGGAAAAGAAAAAGGGCAGGAGGATTGTGTCCCCCTGCCCAAGGAGTCCCTTTCCTTTTTGAGGCGGGACCGACCTTACCGCATATCGGCTGAAACTATCACAACGCGGAACGTTCAGGCAACGATTTTTTTCGCCCGAGCTATTTTTTCTCCATGGGCTGCGCCGGAGCCGCCTCCTTCGCCATGGGCTTTTCCTTCTTGGGGTGGCTCTTCTTCGTGGCGGTCTTCTTGGTCGTGCCCTTCACCTTCTTGACGCTCGAGGCCGTGTCGCCCTTGTACCGGACCAGAACCTTGTCCCCCTTCTTGATGCCGCCGAGCTTCACCTTTTCGCCCGCCTTCACTCTGAGCGTCGCCCGCCTTCCCTTCACGGTCAAGGTGCCGGCGGCGGCGTCGATCGCCTCGACCGTCCCGGTGATCTGGTGCGCCTTCGCTTTTTTCGCCGCCGCCTTCTTCGCAGGCGCCGCTTCCTTCGCCGGATCGCCGGCCTTTTGGGGCGCCGTCGCCGACGGCCCGGCCGGTTTCGTCGCCGCCCCTTTCTCCTGGGCCAGCGCCACGGCGGAAAGCGACAAGGCGAACGCCAACGCGACGAGCACGGACAACACGTTCTTCATCTTCGCAACCCTCCTTTTGGTGATGAATGAGTGGCAGTTATCTGGATGAAGACTTCAAGGATGATGCCAAGAGGGGAAGAAAAAAACCGGTGAACATTCGGAGGCATGGAATTGAAAGGACAATCGGTGCCGCACACGGATTACGCATTTGGGGAAACGGTTCCTCATTCGAGGAATACCATGGCCGGCCTCCCTGGTCGGTTCCCCCTTACGGCGGAACGATCCCGAACTTCTTCAGGCGGTAGATGTACGTCTTGTAGCTCATCTTCAGGAGTTCCGCGCCGCGCGTGTGGACCCCGCCGGACCGTTCGACCGACTGGCGCAGAAGGACCTCCTCGAGCTTTTCGAAATCGACCCCGCCCGGAGGCAACCGCCCGATCCCGGCGGGTTCCTCGTCCTGTCCAGACCGGATCCGGGACGGGCCGGCGACGCTCATGGTCGGAATCCCGGTCGCGCCTTCCATCTCGCCCCTTACCTCAGCGGGAAGCTCCGCGGGCCCGATCTCGCCTCCCTCGGCGAGAATCACCGCCCGCTCGATTACGGAAGAAAGCTCCCGCAGGTTACCCGGCCAGCGGTAGCGCATCAGGAGGCGCATCGCCTCCTTCGTGATTTCCCGTACCGGCGGGACCCCCTTCGCCGCGTGTTTCGCCAGAAAATGCTGCGCCAGCGCCGGAATGTCGGAGATCCGGTCGCGCAGCGGAGGAAGCCGCAAGTGCAGGATGTTGAGCCGGTAGAACAGGTCGGCGCGGAACCGGCCGTCCCGCACTTCCTCCGCCAGGTCCCGGTTCGTCGCCGCGACGACGCGGACATCCACGGTGATGTTCTCCTTGCCCCCCACGCGCCGGATCTCCCCGTCCTGGAGCACCCGGAGGAGCTTCGCCTGGGTTTCGGACGGCACCTCGGCGATTTCGTCCAACAGGATCGTCCCGCCCTTGGCGGCCTCGAACAGACCGATCTCCCGGCGCAGGGCGCCGGTGAAGGCGCCCCGCTCATAGCCGAACAGCTCGCTCTCGAACAGGTTGTGGGGAAGGGAGGCGCAGTTGACCGCCAGGAACGGCGCGCGGCTGCGCCCGCTTAAGGAGTGGATGTTCCGGGCGACCACTTCCTTGCCGGTCCCGCTCTCGCCCGTCAGCAGGACGATGGCGTCGCTCCGGGCGATCCGGGGAAGGATCCGCTGGATTTCCCGGATGGCCGGATCCTCCCCGACGATGGACGACGCGCCGGGGAAGAGGCGCTCCGAGAGGAGGCGGTGGGACTCCCGCAGCCGGACGGTCTCGATCGCCCGCTCGATGATGATGAGCAGACGCGGACGGTCGAGCGGTTTTTCGAAGTAATAGTACGCGCCCCGCTTGATCGCCTCCACGGCGGTCTGGATCGTTCCGTACGCGCTGTTCAGGATGATCGGGACCCCGGGGATCCGGGCCAGGATCGCGTCGATCAGCTCCTCGCCGCTCATCCCGGGCATCACGAGATCGGTCAGGACGAGGTCCACCTGCTCGCGCTCCAGGGCCTCCAGGGCCTCCTGCCCGCTCGCGGCGAGGACGGTCCGGTATCCCTCGTTCCGGAGGATCGAGCCCAGGATCTCACGCTGGTTTCTCTCGTCGTCGACGATGAGGATGGTCGCCTTCATCTACACGGCGCCTCCGGGGAAAAAGACCCGAATACACGTACCCTTTCCCGGCTCCGACTCCACTTCGATTTCGCCGCCGTGAGCCTCCACAATCTTGCGGGTCAGCCCCAGCCCCAGGCCAAGCCCCGAGGACTTGGTCGTAAAATACGGCTCGAAGATCCGTTCCCGGTCGCCGGCCGGGATTCCGCTGCCGCTGTCCCCGATGGCGAGAGCGTAGCGCCCGTCGTCCCCGTATCCCGCGCCGACACGGAGCTCTCCTCCCTCCGGCATGGCGTCGATGGCGTTCCCCACGAGGTTGAGAACGGCCCGACGCAGCATGTCCGGATCGACCGCCAAGGGAGGACCCTCGCAAAATTCGCGCCGGACAAGAATCCGCTGGCTCCTCAACCGGTCGGAGGCCATCTGAAGCACGCTTTCCACGATTTCCGGGACGAATACCGGCGTTCGCTGCGGCAGCGCGGGCCTCCCGTACGAGATGAAGTTCGTCACGAGGTCGTTGAGCTTCCGGATCTCCTCCTTAATCCGCGAGTGGATCTGCGCCGTTTCGGTAGCCGCCCCGGCCGTCTTCTCCGCCGCCAGGGCGTCGAGGCGGTCGACCGCCAGGCCGATGAAATTCAGGGGATTGCGGATTTCGTGGGCGACCCCGGACGAGAAGCGGCCCAGCTGCGTCAGGTACTGGGATTCCCGCATCCTTTCCTCCAGCTCCCGGTTCCGGCGAAGCCTGGCGATCATCTCGTTGTACGAGCGCGTAAGACGCCCCACCTCGTCGTTCCCCTTGACGGGAAGCTCCTGCGCCAGATCTCCGGCGGCCACGCTCTCCGCGGCGTGCGCAAGCCGGTCCAGCGAGCGGACGTAATGAGCGGAGAGGGTCACCGCCACCGCGAACCCGACCGCGAAGATGAGCAGCGTGCTGGCGAGGCGCAGGTACAGGTTGTTGCGGATGGCCTCGGTGAAGTCGTCGATGTGCATGCGGACGTGGATAAACCCCAGGGTATCACCGCCCACCGTAACGGGAATCACGAGATCCTTCGACCGGAGCTTCTCCACGCCCGACTCGGCCTCATCGCCGAAGGTGGCATTGATGATCAGCTTCTTCCGGGGCATCCGGATCTTCGCCGTCCGCCCGATGGCCTTGGGGTTCGTGCTGTCGATGACTCCCATATCCTCCCCGACGATCGAAACCTCCTGGATCCCCGACTTCCGGAGGGACTCGACGTATTCCCGGAGCCGGTCGGCGTCCGAGGAGGCTGGAGCGGTGAGCTGGTCGACGCTCACCCTTATGGCGTTGGACAGGTCGAGAAAGCTCTTCTCGAGGTCCGATTTCAAGGTCTGCCGGCCCCAGTAGTACGGGATGAAGACGATCCCCATCGAGCAGACCAGGAGGATGAGCATGACCATGGCGAGATTGAACCGCAACCCG
>CAYWOT010000076.1:0-9730 GCA_964459975.1 uncultured bacterium | reverse complement strand
CGCGGACGTGCTCCGGGCCTACCGGGAACGGACCCTCGACTTGAGCAACGATCCGCGGTTCCAGTCCGTCATCATCTTCAAGAATCACGGCGCCGCGGCGGGGGCGTCGCTTGCGCACAGCCATTCCCAGGTGATCGCGCTTCCCATCGTGCCGAAGCGGGTCATGGAGGAGGTGACCGGCTGCCGGGACTACTTCCGGTTCCGCGACCGGTGCCTGTTCTGCGACATCATCGTCCAGGAGACGGAACAGAAGATCCGCATCGTCGAGGAGACCGGGGAGTTCCTCGCGTACTCTCCCTATGCCCCCCGTTTTCCCTTCGAGACCTGGATCGTTCCGAAGCGTCACCAGTGCTCCTACGAGACGATCGACGAAGACGAGATCCGGTCCCTCGCGGTCTCGCTCCGGCGCACGTTGCGGAAGCTGAACACGGCGCTCGAGGATCCGCCTTTCAACTTCATCATCCACAGCGCTCCCTTCCGGTCCGGCGCCTCCGAGCTCTACCACTGGCACATCGAGGTCATGCCCAAGCTCACCCGGGTGGCCGGCTTTGAATGGGGATCCGGATTCTACATCAACCCGACGCCTCCCGAGGAGGCGGCCAAGTTCCTGCGCGACCTGCCCGGTTAGGGGAGACGGGCGCCGTCATGCGAGTCCTCGTCGTATCGTCCGAGGTCGTGCCGTTCGCGAAGACCGGGGGCCTGGCGGACGTCACCGGTTCGCTGCCGAAGGCGCTCCGGCGCATCGGCGTGGAGGCCGACGTCGTCCTTCCGCTCTACCGGACGGTGGACCGCGACCGGTTCTCGCTGGTCCCGAGCGGTCCGGCGGTGCGCGTGCCCCTCGGACACCGCGAGGAGACGGGCACGATTCTGGAGGGGGAGGCGGGCGAGGGGGTGCGGGCGTATCTCATCCGCAACGACCGGTACTTCGACCGGGAGTTCCCGTACGGAACGAAGGACGGCGACTACGTCGACAACTGCGAACGGTTCGCCTTCTTCTGCCGGGCGGTCATGGAGTGGATCGGCACGTCGGGCCGCCCCTACGACGTCGTGCATTGCAACGACTGGCAGACGGCCCTGATCCCGGCCTATCTCAAGACCCTGTACTCCCGCCACGCGGCCTTCCGTTCCACCGCGAGCGTCTTCACCGCCCACAACCTCGGGTACCAGGGGTTGTTCTGGAACCACGAACTGCCGATCACGGGGCTCGGCTGGGAGCTGTTCACGCCGCAGGGGGTCGAGTTCTACGGCAAGCTCAACGTGCTCAAGGCGGGGCTCGTCTTCGCCGACGTCCTGACCACGGTGAGCGACACCTACAGCCGCGAGATCCAGACTCCCGAATTCGGATACGGCCTGGAGGGCGTGCTCTACGAGCGTCGGGCCGATCTCTACGGGATCCTGAACGGAGTCGACTACGAGGACTGGAACCCGGAGACCGACCCCCTGATCGCCGCCCGGTACTCCCGGACGGAGCCCGCCGGCAAGAAGGTGTGCCGCGACGATCTGCTGGCCGAGTTCGGGTGGGCCGCGCCCGTGGACGAACCGGTCGTCGGGGTCGTCGGCCGCCTGACGGCCCAGAAGGGCTTCGACCTGCTCGAGCAGATCGGCGAGTGGCTGGCGGCGCAGCCCGTGCGGGTCGTCATCCTCGGAGCGGGGGAGAGGCGGTACGAGGAGGCGATGGCCCGGTTCGGACAGCTGCACCCGGACCGGATCTCGCTGCGGTTCGCGTTCGACGACCGGCTGGCGCACAAGATCGAGGCCGGCTCCGACATCTACCTCATGCCGTCGCGGTACGAGCCGTGCGGCCTGAACCAGATCTACAGCCTGAAGTACGGCACCGTTCCCGTCGTCCGCAACACCGGGGGGCTGGCCGACACCGTCGTGGATGCCGACGAGGACCCCGTGCGCGGCACCGGATTCAAGTTCCGCGGCTACGAAACGGCCGAGTTGCAGGACGCGCTCGGGAGGGCCCTGGCCGCGTACGCCGACAAGCCCCGGTGGAACCGGATCGTGGAGCGGGGCATGGCGCAGGACTTCTCGTGGGAGGCCTCCGCCCGCGAATATGTGTCCGCGTACCGGAAGGCGTTGCGGAAGCGGGGCGGGCGGGCTTAAGAATCGACGCCATGGAAGGATCGCCGGACAGGAAATTCGCCCTGCTCTCCCGGGTGATCGAGATCTCCAACTCGAACATCCAGATCGAGAACCGGCTCAAGTACGTGTGCGACGTGCTCGCGAGGGAGACCGACGCGGAGTGCGTCTGCGTCTACCGGCGGGACGCGCGGGCGGAGTACCTGACGCCGTGGGTGTCGTCGTGCTTGGAGATCGACGAGTGCACGCGGTTCGAGATCCGGATCCGGCACGGGGAAGGCGTGGCGGGCAAGGCGGCCCGAAAGCGCGCCCCGGTCTTCTTCTTCGACGTGCAGACGTCGCCTCCTCCTCTGTCGGTCGCCCGGGAAAACCGGGACTTCCGCTCGATCCTTTCGATTCCGGTGATGGACGACGTCTATCTGTACGGCGTGATGAACTTCTCCAGCCGCTCCCTTCTCGTCGTCTCGGAGGACACGGTGCGGCTGCTCTCCGCGGTGGCCACGGAGGTGGCCGGGGCGATCCGGAACAGCCGGCTCTACCACGACGCCCGCAAAAGGGTGTCCGAGCTCATCACGCTCAACGAGATCGGACGGGCGATCACGTCGACCTTCCAGGTGCGGGACACCTTGAGCTACGTGGCGAGGACGACCTCGCGGCTCCTCCAGTCCGACGGGTGTACGGTCCGGCTCGTGGGAGAGCAGCGGTCGGTCCTGAAGGTCATGGTGGACGAAGGATACGACCGGCCGGCCCTGAAACGGGAGATACGGGCCCACGGGAAGCTCCTCGCGAACCAGATCTTCCGGGAGAAGCGGCCCCTTCTCATCCAGGGGCCGGAGGACTCGCCGCTCTATTCCGCGCTCTCGCAGCACGGCGTCGTCTCCTTCGTCGGGATCCCGATTCTTTCGAAGGGCAGGGCACTGGGCGTCATCAGCTACTACTCCTGCACTCCGTCGGTCGTGTTCGACCTGGAGGTAATGCACCTCATGCAGACGGTGTGCAGCCAGCTCGCCAACATGATCGAAAACTCCACGATGTTCCGGGAGGCGCAGGAGCTGGCCCGGGAAAACCAGGTGCGGGCACGGCGGTTTTCCACCCTCTACACCGTGGCGCGCGCCCTGATGTCCACCGTCAAGGAGGAGAGGCTGCTTCCGATCATGCTGTACGCGCTCACCTCGCCCACGGGCTTGAATTTCAGTCGGGCGATCCTGTTCCTGCTGTCCGACGACGGCCGCACCCTCGTCGCGCGGATGGGCATGGGGCCCCGGGACGCCCGGGAGGCCCGGCGGGCCGTCCGGGCCCGGTACGTTCCGCCCGAGGAGGGGGCCACGGAAGCCGGCGCGCGGCGGATCGGGAAGCTGCTCTGGCGCGACCTGGACGAGCTTGCCCTTCCGGTGGTCGACGAACGCTGCCTGGTGGCGAAGGCGGTGCGGGAGAAGCGGGCCATCCGGTCGGACTCCGGCTGCGGGCGGGAGCCCGGGAACTCCGGCGGAGGGTTGTGCGTCCATCATCCGGCCTCCTTCGCCACGGTGCCCCTGGTCGTGCGCCAAAAGGCGCGCGGAGCCGTCTACGTGGACAACCGGTTCCGGGAGCGGGCGCTCACCGAGGAGGATGTCCAGATCCTGACGATGTTTGCGTCCGAGGCCTGCCTGGCGATGGAGAACGCCTCCCTCTACGAAAGCCTGGAGGACGCGCTGGACAAGGTCCGGACGACCCAGGACCTTCTGGTCCAGCAGGAGAAACTGGCGGCGCTGGGCGAGATGGCCGCGCGGATCGCCCACGAGGTCAAGAACCCGCTCACGGTGATCGGGGGGTTCGCGGCGCGTCTGGCGCGGGCGGAAAAGGGCGGCGTTCCCGACCCGTCGGCGGCCAGGTATTCCGACATCATCCTCAAGGAGGTCAAGCGCCTGGAGCGGACCGTTCAGGAGACTCTCTACTTCTCGAGAGAGGTGGTGCCCGCCTTCCAGCGGGTCGACCTCAACGCCGAGGTGCGGGAAGTCCTGGCGATGTTCCGGGACGAGTTCGAGGAGGAAGGGATCGAGAGGACGGTGGAGCTGGCCCGGGAGCTGCCCGAGATCCACGTCGACCCGGACCAGATCCGGCAGGTGCTCTGGAACCTGGTTTCCAATGCGGTCCAGGCGCTGGTGCGGGGAGGGAGGCTTACGCTGGTGACCCGGCCGGCGGCGGAGCACGAAGGGGACGGGGTGGTCCTGCTCGTGGGCGATACGGGGGGAGGAATTCCCCACGACGTCGTGCACAACATCTTCAACCCCTTCTTCACGACGAAGCCCAAGGGAACGGGCCTGGGGCTCCCGATCGTCCACGCGATCGTCCGGAACCACGGCGGCACGATTCAGCTGGACAACCGGGAGGGAGAGGGCGTGACCTTCTCCATCTTCCTGCCCAGGATGCCGAAGGAGATCGGCACGGGGGGACGTCTTCTGGAGCAGATGCGGAAAGGGGAGCGGATTGGATCCGGCGCTAAAGAGCATCCGGGATAAGGTGTCGTCCGGGGAGCGGCTGTCCGAGGGAGACGCCCTCGCGCTGTTCCGGAGCCGGGACGTCCACGCGGTGGGGGAGATGGCCGACTTCGCCAACCGGCGGGTGAACGGCGACCGCGTCCACTTCATCGTCAACCGGCACATCAATCCCACCAACGTCTGCGTCAACCGGTGCCGGTTCTGCGCGTTCGGCAAGGCACGGGAGGAAGCCGGCGCCTACACCCTGACGATGGACGAGATCCTTTCGCGCGCGGAAGAGGCGCGCGCCCAGAACGCGACGGAGCTGCACGTCGTCGGAGGGCTCCACCCGGACCTGCCGTTCGATTTCTACCTGCGGATGCTCCGAACCCTCCGGGAGCGGTTCCCGGAGATACACGTCCAGGCGTTCACGGCCGTGGAGATCGACTACTTCGCCCGCATCACGGAGCGTCCGTTGGGAAGAGTGATCCGCGAGCTCCGGGAGGCCGGGCTGGGCAGCCTGCCGGGGGGAGGCGCGGAGATCTTCGCGCCGGAGGTGCGCAACCGCATCTGCCCGGAGAAGATCTCGGGCGACCGTTGGCTGGAGGTCATGAAAGAGGTCCACGGCGCCGGTCTGCGGAGCAACGCGACGATGCTCTACGGGCACGTGGAGACCCTGGAATCCCGTGTCGACCACATGCGCCGCCTGCGCGAGCTGCAGGACCGCACCGGGGGGTTCCAGGCGTTCATCCCGCTGGCGTTCCACCCGAAGAACACGGAGATCGCGAAAGGGTACACGACCGGGCTCGCGGACCTGCGCACGCTTGCGGTGGGGAGGCTCTACCTCGACAACTTCGCTCACGTGAAGTCGTTCTGGATCATGGTGGGGCCCAAGCTCGCCCAGCTTTCGCTGTACTTCGGAGTGGACGACATCGACGGGACGGTGGTGGAGGAGAAAATCACCCACGCGGCCGGCGCCCGGACGGGGCAGGAGCTTTCGGTTGCGGAGCTGGTCGCCATGATCCGCCAGGCCGGACGGACTCCCGTCGAACGGGACACCCTCTACAACGTGATCCGGGAATGGTCCGCCGGAGACGCGGCGTGACGAAGGCGGCGCATTGGCGGGACGCGCTCGACCGGATCGACGAGGGCCGCCGCGTCACCGGCGCCGACGCCGTCCGGCTTCTCCGGGAGGCGCCGCTGTTCGAGCTTGGCCGGGCCGCGGACGCGGTTCGAAGGCGCCTGCACGCGGACGGCGTCGTCACCTACATCGTCGACCGGAACATCAACTACACGAACGTCTGTGCGTGCGGCTGCTCCTTCTGCGCGTTTCACCGGGAGCGGGACGCGGCCGACGCATACGTCCTCTCGGAGGCGGAGCTGTCGCGCAAGATCGAGGACACCCTCGCCGCGGGGGGAACGCAGGTCCTTCTCCAGGGAGGGCTCCACCCCGACTGGGATCTTGCGGACGCCGTCCGGCTGGTCAGGGCCGTCAAGCGCCATCCCATCCGCCTGCACGGGTTTTCGCCGCCGGAGATCCGCCACTTCGCGGACCGGTCCGGCGTCTCCGTCGCGGAAGCGCTCGCGCGGTTGAAAGACGCCGGCCTCGACTCCGTTCCGGGCGGCGGCGCGGAGATCCTGGACGATTCCGTGCGGCGGCGGATCAGTCCGCGGAAGATCGGCTGGCGGCAGTGGGGCGAGGTGATGCGCGAGGCCCACCGGCTGGGGCTTCCCACGTCCGCGACGATGATGTTCGGCAGCGTGGAAACGGCGGAGCACATCGCCCGCCACCTGGTCCGCGTCCGCGCCCTCCAGGAGGAGACGGGAGGATTCACCTCGTTCATCCCCTGGACCTTCCAGGCCGGCAACACCGCGCTTGCGCGGGACCCGCGGTTCGAGAAGCGAAAGGGAGCGGGGCTCGGGAGCGCCGTGGGATATCTGCGGGTGCTGGCGGTCGCGCGGATCGTCCTCGGAAACGTGCGCACGGTGCAGGTGTCGTGGGTGACGATGGGGGCGAAGGTCGCGCAGCTCGGGCTGTTTTTCGGCGGGAACGATTTCGGAAGCACGATGATGGAGGAAAATGTCGTGGCCTCCGCGGGGGTCGCCTTCCGGATGTCCGAGGAAGAGATCGTCGAGACGATCCGGGACGCGGGCTTCCGTCCGATGAGACGGGAGGAGCATCGATGCTCGACGTGAAGTTCGTGCGGGAGAACATGGACCTCGTCCGCGAGGCCCTCCGGCGGCGCCGGATGCCGGTGGACCTCTCCGGGTGGGAGGACCTGGACCGGACGAGGCGCGAGACGCTCGTGGCGGTCGAGACGCTGCGGGCGGAACGGAACGCGGCGTCCGAGGAGATTGGACGCCTTCGGCGGGAAAAGAAGGACGCGTCCGCCCTGGTTACGCGCATGCAGGCCGTCTCCGCGGCGATCAAGGCGCGGGAAGCGGGCCTTCCCGACATCGAACGCCGCATGGAGGACCTGCTCCTGTCCCTTCCCAACCTTCCCGATCCGTCGGTTCCGGAGGGAGAGGGCGAGCAGGACAATCCCGTGGTCCGGACCTTCGGCTCGCCTCCGGAGTTCGCCTTTCCGGCCCGGGACCACGTGGACGTCGGGACGGCGCTCGACATCCTCGATTTCGACCGGGCCGCCAAGATCGCGGGAGCCCGCTTCTCGCTCCTGAAGGGTGCCGGCGCCAGGCTGGAGCGGGCGCTCATCAACTTCATGCTCGACGTCCACACCGGCGAGCACGGCTACACGGAGGTCCTGCCGCCGTTTGTCGCAAACTCCGCGTCGTTCGTCGGCACCGGGCAGCTGCCCAAGTTCGAGGAGGACCTGTTCCGCATCGCGGGGACCGACTACTATCTCGTGCCCACGGCCGAGGTGCCGGTGACCAACATCGTGCGGGACGAGATCCTTCCCGCCGCGGCGCTCCCGTTGAAGATGACCGCCTACACGCCCTGTTTCCGGGCGGAGGCCGGGTCCCACGGCAAGGACGTCCGCGGGATGATCCGCCAGCACCAGTTCAACAAGGTGGAGCTGGTCACGATCTCCCGGCCCGAGGAGTCGTGGGCGGCGCTCGAATCCTTGACCGCCGACGCGGAGGACATCCTTCGCCGGCTTTTCCTCCCCTACCGGGTCGTGACGCTGTGCACGGCAGATCTCGGGTTCTCGGCCGCCAAGACCTACGACATCGAGGTGTGGCTGCCGTCGCAGGCGCGGTACCGCGAGATCTCCTCCTGCAGCAACTTCACCGACTTCCAGGCGCGCCGGGCGAAGATCCGCTTCCGGGAAGGCGCCTCGGGCAAGCCCCGGCTTGCGCATACGCTCAACGGCTCGGGGCTTGCGGTGGGCCGCACGGTCGTCGCGATCCTGGAGAACTTCCAGCAGGAGGACGGCTCCGTCGTGATCCCGGAGGCGCTGCGCCCCTACATGGGCGGCCTCGAGCGGATCGAAAAACCCCGCGCGTAACCGGGGACATTTCCATCGGGGACACTCCTGGCGGTTCTCTTTTTCCCGACTCAGGAGTGTCCCCGATGTACGGGAGCCCACACGAAAGGAGCGGAGGATGAACGGGTTCTGGAATCCGGACGTGATTACGCCCCGGCAGCTCGCCCCCGGGGTGGCGGCGAAGATCGTCTCCGGGGAGAAGGTGATGTTCTCTCTGGTCACGCTCGAGCCGGGCGCGGCCGTCCCCGAGCATTCCCATCCGCACGAGCAGATGGGAATGCTCCTGTCGGGGACGCTCACGCTTTCGGTCGGAGGGGAGACGCACACCCTTGCCGGCAACGAGATCTACCTCATGCCGGGTGGCGTTCCCCACAAGGCCGCCGCCGGGCCGGACGGCGCCGTCGCGCTCGAGGCGTTCTCGCCGCCGCGCGAGGAATACCGCTAGGTTTTGCCTACGGCGAGGCAGCGGCCGCTTTGCGCCGCGGCTTTACCGGAGCCTTCCGGGCCGCCTTCGCCTTTGCCCCTTCGGCCACCCACCGGTTGATGGCGTTCAGGTACGCCTTGACCGCCGCCTCGATGATGTCCGTGGAGCTGGCCGCCCCGGCGAAGATCGTCCCGTTGTCGCGGATCCGGACCGTCGCCTCGCCGATCGCGTCCTTGCCGGACGTCACCGCGGACAGCCCGAAGTCGAGCAGGCGGAACTTCTTCCCGACGATCCGCTCGATGCAGTTGTAGGCGGCCTCGATCGGACCGTTGCCGGTGGAGGCCTCCTCGATCACCTCGTCGTGGCGCTTGAGCCTCAAGGCCGCCATCGGCGTCGCCTGCGTGCTCGACAGGATCTGGACCTGCTCCAGCCGGTACGTCTCGGGGACCTTGAAGAGCTCCTCCTGGAGGAGGACCTCCAGATCCTCGATCATCACCTCCTTCTTCTTGTCCGCCAGGGCGAGGAACTTCTGATAGAACGTGTCGAGTTGGGCGTCGGAAAGCTTGTGCCCCATCGCGGAGATATGGTGCTTGAGGGCTGCGCGCCCCGAACGCGCGGTCAAGGCGAAGGAATGGGCGGTCCCGCCGACGTCCTCCGGCCGGATGATCTCGTACGTGGAGCGGTCCTTGATGATCCCGTCCTGGTGGATCCCGGAGGAGTGGGCGAACGCGTTCATGCCCACGATCGCCTTGTTCCGTTGAACGGACAGGCCCATGAGGGCGGAGACCATCTTGCTCGTCTTCAGGATCTCCTTCGACCGGATCGCCGTATCGACGTTCCCGAACATCTCCTTCCGGGTGCGGAGCGCCATCACGACCTCTTCGAGGGAGGCGTTTCCCGCCCGCTCGCCGATGCCGTTCACGGTCACCTCGACCTGTCTCGCGCCCGCAAGGACCCCGGCCAGCGTGTTGGCGGTGGCCAGCCCCAGATCGTCGTGGCAGTGCATCGAGAGGACCACCTTGTCCAGCGCGGGCACCCTCTCCTTCAGCCGGCGGACCCGGTCGGCCATCTCCTGGGGCGTCGCGTACCCCACCGTGTCGGGCACGTTGATCGTCGTGGCCCCGGCCTTCACGACGGCCTCCACCGTTCGGCACAGGTAGTCGAAGTCGGTCCGCGACGCGTCCTCGGTGGAGAATTCCACGTCCGGGCACAGCGACCGGGCATACTTGACCGTGTCCACGCAC
This sequence comes from uncultured bacterium, assembly GCA_964459975.1. GTDB lineage: Bacteria > Desulfobacterota > Deferrimicrobia > Deferrimicrobiales > Deferrimicrobiaceae > CSP1-8. The sequence continues at coordinate 75 of CAYWOT010000076.1, read as the reverse complement.
CACTGGAGGACCTTCTCGCGATCGGACCGGAACTTCTTCTGGATGTGGATGTCCGAGGTGCCGAGGAACGTGTGA
>CAYWOT010000075.1:4481-9749 GCA_964459975.1 uncultured bacterium | reverse complement strand
GGACTGCATCTTCGCTTAATCGTACCGAAGGCCGCATGTCGAAACCGGCACTTGGAAAAGGAGGTGAAGCATGAGAATCCAGAACATCAACGGAACCTCCCAAACCAGCTGCGCGTGTGGCTCATGGCTGAAGCACTGGGAAAACATCAGCGGCCAATCGGCCATGTTTTGTCCCGTCGGTCACTGCACCGGCAGGGATTTGTTGGGCGCTCACGTCCAGAAGACGGACAGCCCGGACGACAGGTGGTATATCTATCCGCTCTGCAGCGTGCACAACCGGACAACAGGAGTGCTCGAGGTCTCGGGCTACTACAAGCTCGTTTCCGCCAACAAGAAGGAAACATGCGAAAGGTAGGCGAGAGAAAGCCGCGCGCGGGTCCTATGCCGTCCGCGAACCCATGCCCGTCGCGGCCAGCGGGGGCGTAAGGGACCCGCGGCGAAGAGCAGGCCGTCGAACCGCCGCGTTACCGGCTTGCTCATCTCCGTCTCCATGTCGGTCTGAGTGGATGGTCGGGTTTTTTGAAGAGACCGTTCCGATACAATGATCCAATACGACGGCGGTCGGCGACGGGCGCCGTTTCGCGGGCCGTACCGGCAAGAGCGGCAGGGCTCTCGAACGATGAGAGGGAAGGATGTCGAAACACCTGGTTTTCGTGGGCGGCGGCCACGCCCACCTGACGGCGCTTAAGAACCTGCGCGACACCGTGGAGGCCGGTCATCGAGCCACGTTGATCGGCCCTTCCCCGTATCACTATTATTCGGGCATGGGGCCGGGCCTGCTCTCCGGCATCTACCGGCCTGCCGAGGCCCGCTTTCATGTGAAAAAAATGGCGCAAGACCGGGGGGCGACGTTCATCGAGGACCGCGTGGTCCGGGTAGATCCGGCGCGGCGCTCCCTGGTTCTCGGTTCGGGTGTCGAGGTCCGCTACGATGCCGTCTCCTTCAACACGGGCAGCGAAGTCCCGTTGGATCCGCTCGATCCCCGCGGCGACGCCATCTTCCCCGTCAAGCCGATCGAGCACCTTCTTGCCGCGCGAAGGAAGATCGAGGAAACCGACGTCGGCCGGAGGCTCCGCGTCGTCGTGGTGGGCGGTGGTACCGCGGCCGTCGAACTGGCCGCCAACCTGGGGCATCTTGGCCGGGAATCGCGCAGAATCGGAAGGATCACTCTCGTTTCCCGGTCTAGCATGCTGGGCGATTTTCCCGAGCGGGCGCGTGCCCTGGCGCGAAAGGCCCTTGTTCGATGGGGGGTCGATTCCATCGAGGGGGTCGCCGCGGATTCGGTTGCCCATGGAGTGGTCCGGCTGGGAAACGGTGCAACTCTTACGGGAGACATGGTGTTCGTCGCGACGGGAATCAGCCCCTCCCCGCTCTTTCGAAATTCGGGCCTTCCTACGGGGGAAGACGGAGGGCTGCTGGTCAACGAGTTCCTGCAGTGCGTGGACCACCCCGAACTTTTCGGGGGCGGGGACTGCATTTCTCTGGCGGGCTCGCCTTTGCCCCGGGTCGGAGTCTATGCCGTGCGTCAGAACCGCCTCCTCCACCGGAACCTGCGGGCGTTTCTCGAGGGGAGGCCCCTTCAGCGATTCGATCCCGGAGGCGATCATCTTCTGATCTTGAACCTGGGAGATCGCAGGGGTCTTTTCCGGCGCAAAGAGATTGTCTGGAGCGGGCGGCTTGCTTTCCGGCTGAAGCACTACCTCGATACGAGATTCATGCGAAGATTCCAGGTGTCCGGAGAACTCCGCGAATTTCGGGAGGAATGATGGAACCCGGAGGAAGGAGGGCCCGTCGTGGGATTATTCGACTATTTCAAACCCGTTGCCACCTGGACCGCCGAGGAGATCCGAGGCTTCCTCCGGCAAGAAACCGCCGAATCCTGCAATCTGATCGATGTGCGACAGCCGGGGGAATATGAGCGAGGGCATCTTCCCGGAGCCCGGCTCATCCCGATCGCGGAGCTCAAGGATCGCCTCGGAGACCTCGACCGCTCCAAACCGACCATCACCTATTGAAGGAAAGGGGTCCGCAGCCGTGCCGCTGCGGCAATCCTTTCGGAGGCAGGCTTTTCGCAGGTTCGCAGCATGGAAGGAGGGATCGACGCATGGAACGGCCTCGTGGCGGAGGGCGATTCCGTAGCGGGACTCGCGTACTTCTCCCGGGCGTCGGGGGCGGAAGAGATGATTTCGTTGTCCTTCGCTCTTGAGGAGGGGAACCGCGTCTTCTACGACCGCATTGCCTGGGACCTGAAGGAGGAAGAAGCCGCCTCGATCTTCCGGTCGATCGGGCAGGCCGAGGAGCGGCACAAGGAAACCCTTCGTGAGCTTCACGCCCGGGTCTCCGGGAAGGGCGAAGACCCTGCGGACCTCGAGGGGGTGGAGCCCGGAGGAGTCCTCGAGGGCGGGGCCCTGCTTGGAGAGACGTTGGAGTGGGCCAAGGGAAAGGCGCTGGAAGAGATCCTCGAATTTTCCGTCGCGATGGAGGCGAACGCTCTCGACCGGTACATCAAGATGGAGAGGGCGGTTGCGGACGAACCGTCCAGGCAGGTCTTCCGTGCGCTCTCCGGGGAAGAACAGAAACACCTGGAGCGGATGACCTCCCTGCTCGACGGGCTGCGGACCGGAGGGTAAGGCGCGGGAAATCGGGTGGCCTGCCCGCCCCCGGACCGGTCCCGCCGCCGAAAGCCAGAAGGGGATCCGCCGGCGAGGGCGGGTCCCGCGTCTCTTGTCCGATTCTTGCAGTGCACGACCCGGGGACGGATGGCGCCCCATTCGGTGTCCGGGGCCGGTGCGCCTTCCGTACGAGTGCCGCGACGGCCGCCCGGTACCTCGAAAGGTCCTCCGAAACCGCTCCGCGAGCGCTCCCCTGCCCGAAACCCGTTTCCCGTCCAAGGACGCCGTTTAAGTTTTTCTCCGGGAGATCCGACCTTCCTTGGAGAGACAGCCGAGTCGTCGGTCGTGCAGGAACTCGACGAGTCTGACGACGTACGATCTCGCGGCGGAAATCCTTCGGATCCGAGGTGAACGATGCAGAGGATGACTCTGGGGAAAAAGATTGTGGGCGGCATCGGGTTGACCGTGTTGATGCTGGTGGTGGTAGCGGTGAGTTCGATCCTCGGAGTCAACCGGATCGTGGGCAAGAGCCGGAAGGTCATCACGGGAGATCAACTGCGCGCGGAAATCCTGCAAAAGGAAGTGGACCACCTGAGTTGGGCCAACGCCGTGCTTTCCAGTTTGACGGACGAAAGCGCAACGGGGCTGCGCGTCCAGACGGATTTCCACAAATGCGCCTTGGGAAAGTGGTACTACGGTGAGGGCAGAAAGGAGGCGGAAGCGAGCTTTCCGCAGCTGAAGGGCCTGCTTGCCCAGCTGGAAGAGCCGCACAAGGCGCTGCATGAATCGGCCGTCGCCATGGACGTGGCCCTGAAGGACCCGACGGGGAAGGACGGAGCCCTCTCCATCTTCCTCGCCCGGACGGCGCCCAGTCTCGAAAAGGTCCAAGGACTGCTCAAGCGGATCACCGCCGAGATGACGAAGGAAAGCGGAGCCAACGACGCACGGATGATGTCGACCGCGGTGAAAACCCGTTGGACCGTCGTGATCCTCGGAGTCCTGGCGTGCTTGTTCGGCGTGGGGCTCGCGTTCGTCCTGAGGCGGTCCACCGTCGGAATCCTCGCAAACATCATGGAAAGCCTCGGCACCGGGGCCGACCACGTTTCGTCCAGCAGCAGCCAGCTGACGCAGGCCAGCCAGTCTCTCGCGGAGGGCTCGTCGGAGCAGGCGGCGTCTCTGGAGGAGACCTCGTCGGCGATGGAGGAGATGTCGGCGATGACGAAGCAGAACGCGGCGTATGCCGGGGAGGCCAAGGTGCTGGCCAACGGCGCGGGGACGAGCGTGGAGAAGGCGAACGCCTCGATGGGCCAGATGGTGGGTCAGATGGGGCAGATCTCGTCGATGGGGGAGGAGATCGGGAAGATCATCAAGACGATCGACGAGATCGCGTTCCAGACGAACCTGTTGGCGCTGAACGCGGCGGTGGAGGCGGCGCGCGCGGGGGAGGCGGGCGCGGGTTTTGCGGTAGTGGCGGACGAGGTTCGGAACCTGGCGCAGCGGGCGGCGGGCGCGGCGCGGAGCACGGCGGACCTGATCGAGGGGACGATCAAGAAGATCCAGGACGGGACGACGCTGGTGGAGAACACGAACACCGACTTCCAGGACGTCGTGTCGGCCGTGAAGAAGGTGGCGGAGCTGGTGGGGGAGATCGCATCGGCCTCGGAGGAGCAGTCGCGCGGGATCTCGGAGGTGAGCACGGCGGTGACGCAGATGGACAAGGTGACGCAGCAGAACGCGGCGAACGCGGAGGAGATCGCGTCGGCGTCCGAGGAGATGAACGCGCAGGCGGTGTCGCTGATGGAGGCGGTCCGGACCCTGGACGCGATGGTCACCGGGCAGAGCGGGGCAAACAGCGCTGCGGGTTCTGCGGGAGGGCGGGAGGCCGCCGTCCCCCGGCCCGTTCGGAAAGTCGCCGCTTTCGCCCGGTCTGCGTCGCAGACAGTCCGGGCGACGGCCGGCGGCAACGGCAAGGCCCGCGCCGGAGGCAATGGCGGGGCAGCCGCATGGGCGGGAAAACCCAATCCCGAGCAGGCGAGCCCGCCGGAAGAGCATTCGATCAGCGAGTTCTAATTGGAAACCACGCGGATCGAGAGGAACGGACGATGACGATACACGAGGCGGAAGACATCCGAAACGCCGCATCCAGCGTGAACAAATTCCTGACGTTCGATCTCGGCAAGGAGACGTATGGGATCGACATCCTGCAGATCCGGGAGATCATCGGGATCACGAACATCACCGCGGTCCCGCAGGCACCGGATTATGTCCGGGGTGTCATGAACCTGCGGGGCAAAATCATCCCGGTGGCGGACCTCCGGCGCCGGCTGGGTTTTCCCTCGACGCAGGACACGGAGCGCACGTGCATCATCGTGGCCGACGTGGAAGGGGCTCGGATCCAAGTGGGACTCGTCGTGGACGCGGTGTCGGAGGTCGCGCAGATTGCCCCGTCGGACGTTGAGGCTCCGCCTTCGATCGGCGAGGACTCCCGCGACAAGTACATCCAAGGGCTCGCCAAGCTCAAGGACAAGGTCGTCATCCTTCTTGACATCGACCGGGTGCTGGCAGGGGCGATGGGGGAAGCATTCGACCCGGCATAGACGGTCGCAATGAACGAGGATCCGGGCGGGGTTCCTGCGGTCGCCCGCCGGATCGTGGT
>CAYWOT010000075.1:0-4471 GCA_964459975.1 uncultured bacterium | reverse complement strand
GGGCGGGGCGTGGATCCCAAGGCCCTGGTCGATGGGCGCGCGGGACCGGGCAACTCCGGCTTCCCGCGCGCCGGCACATCGAACCCGCCGATCCGCCGCGAAAGACGACCTTCCCTGTCGACGCTTGCGGGCCCCGCCCGCGGAATCGCTGGACACCGGAGGGTTTTCGTACCCATACTGCGGGAATGAGGAGGAAAACACGGTCGTGACCCGCTTGGACGTCGTCGAGAAGTAGGCGACCGCCTTGCTCCCCGGATCTCGTTTCTCGTCGTTTGTGCCCGAGCCGGCCATCCGCCCCTATCTGTTCTTTGCCGCCGCGCTTTTCGTGGCGGCATTCTTGACGGGAGTCTTCGCGCCGCCGGCGTTGAAACGAGGGCTGGTCGACGCGTTTCAGGCGGCGACGGAGCCGTACGCGAGCCAGAGCGGCGGCGTGGTCTTCCTCTTCGTTCTCGTCAACAACCTGACTGCGACGATCCTGATGCTTCTCCTCGGGGTGGCATTCGGGATCCCGACCATGTTCGGCGTCGTCTCCAACGGCCTGGTCCTGGGGGTCTTGTGGATTCAGGCCGCCGGAATCTCCGGATATGGGCGGGCGGTCCTCGCGGTGCTCCCGCACGGAGTGTTCGAGATTCCCGCGATGCTCCTGGCCGCCGCCTATGGCCTGTGGCTGGGCATGGCGGTCCTCCAGCGGGCCCGGGGCCGCAACGTTCTCCCGGTCAAGGGGCGGGTAACATACGCCCTTCGGAAGTATGCCGAGATGGTCCTGCCCCTGTTGGTGATCGCGGCAGCGATCGAGACGGCGCTGGCGATCGCGGCAGGAGGTTGACGCACGCAAGGGCGGCGGGCGCGGGTCCTCCACGGGCCGATCGCGGCGCATCCGGGCCTCTACCCGTCCAGATTGTGTTCCCACGGCGGATCCCGCTTGAGGCATAATGGTATCGTTGAGGCCTGTACAACATTCTTCGACGGACAAGGCGTTGGTGCGGGACGCTCGCCGGCGCGACTTCCACGCGCGAGCCCCTTTCGCGCAACCGGCCGATCTGCAGGGGATCCGCCGCCGGGTTCCACGGGCACGGCTCGTACCTTCTCCTTCGTCGGGAGCGGTCGTTCGGAGCGTCAGGTGGGGTCGAGGGCAGGGGATATCCAGCGTGGCACGGATCTAGGCACCACCTCCTATGGGTCTCGACCTTTCCATCGGACTGGCGTTCCTGGCCGGCCTGGCCTCCTTCCTCTCCCCCTGCGTCTTCGCGCTGGTTCCCGCCTATATCAGCTATCTGGGCGGGCGGGCGTCCGACGACGAAGGCAGCCCCAGGAGCCGTCTGGTCACCTTCACGCACGGCCTGGCCTTCGTGGTCGGCTTCAGCGCCGTCTTCGTGACGTTCGGGGTCGCGGCATCCGCGTTCGGCAGCCTCCTCTACGGAATGCGCACCTGGCTGGCGCGCATCGGCGGGATCGTGGTCATCCTGTTCGGCGTGCACATGACCGGCGTGTTCCGGATCAACGTCCTGGACTACGACCTGCGGGTCTTCTACGGCTATTCGCACCACAAGAGGGGATACGTCGCCTCGTTCCTCATGGGCGTCTTCTTCTCGGCCGGATGGTCCCCGTGCGTCGGCCCCGTTCTGGGGTCGATCCTGACCCTGGCCATCGGCGGCGGCTCCGTCGTGCTGGGGATCAAGCTGCTGTCCGCGTACTCGGCGGGCCTGGCGATTCCTTTCCTGGCCGCCGCCTTGAGCGTGGGCTGGATATTCGGAGCCCTTCGACGCCACAGCAAGGTGATCCATTACGTCGAGGTGGGAATGGGCATCGTGCTGATCGTCGTCGGGTTGATGCTGTTTTTCAACGTGTTCCAATGGCTCTCCACCTACGGCCAGTTCTTCTCGGTCAACTTCGGCCTCTAGCGTGGCGGTGGAGAAGGGCGGCATGGACGGGAAGGGGATGAATGCTCCGGAAAAGCGCGGCGTCAAGGCCGTCCCTCTGATCGGGTTCCTCCTTCTCGTTGGGGCGGTCTTCCTGTTTCTGCGCTGGTACACCTCCTACGTTCATCAATCGCAGAAGCCCCGCGTTCTGGCCGGGACCGCCCCTCCCGCATTCACGCTTCCCGGGCTCGACGGCAGGATGGTGAGCCTCGCCGACTACAAGGGCAAGGTCGTCTTCCTCAACATCTGGGCCACCTGGTGCCCCCCCTGCCGCGAAGAGATGCCGTCCATGGAGAAGCTCTATGAGCAGCTCAAGAGCGACGACTTCGAGATCCTCGCGGTGAGCGTTGATCTTTCCGGGGCCGAGGCCGTGAGGCCGTTCATGAAACGGTACGGGCTCCACTTCCCCGCGCTGCTGGATACCGAAGGGAAGGTGCAGCATCTCTACGGCACGACCGGGATTCCGGAGAGCTTCATCATCGGCAGGGACGGGAGGATCCGGAAGGTCATCGTGGGTCCCATGGACTGGGCCACCCCCGCCGCGGTCCGTTTCTTCCGCACCCTGCTGAAGGAGCCCCGGCCCGGGTAGCGCGGACCCCCTGGCGCCGCGGTTGCGGTCCGCTCCCTCTCGCGGTATCGTCGACTGTTGAATTCATTCTTCATTTTCAACTGGTTGTCTTGCAATTCATGATCTTTTTCTTGCGTGGGTCCGTGCTTCACGGAAGCCGCGGAGGAAGCGGAGCTTCGTTTCCGAAACCCGCACGACCGCAGGCTCCGGCGGAAAGGTCCGGTCCTCACGCGCCGAGATGGCGGCAGATCCACTCCGGCAGGGCCCACGGAAGGAAAGGGCACGACCCTTTCGTCCGCGCTCCGCCGATTTCGCCTCCGAACGTCGAGACGACGCCGACGAGCTCGCCGGCGTCGTTGATGATGGCGCCTCCCGACGCTCCCTCTTCGATCCCCTCGTCGGATTCGATCAGCAACGTGGGGTTCGACCTCCGCAGGACCATCGCCGTGCCCGCCGTCCAGCTTTTCCTGTGGGTGCGGATGTGGATCCGGAATTCCGCCGGGAGCGTGTCGAACCGCCCGGCGAACAGCGCCACCTGCCGGGTCCGGTCCCGGAAGCCGTAGTAGTCCGACCAGAGGGTTTCCGGGAACGAGCCGCCGTCCAAAGGGCCCAGGACGGCGACGTCGGCGCACGGCTCGATCACCAGGGGCGTCACGGGGAACGTCTTCCCGTTCGCCGCGGCGACCTTCACGAGGAGGTGAGCGCCGAGCGCAATCGCCATCCCGTCCTTCGCGTCGTACTCGAGGCAATGGGCTGCGGTGACGATGAAGGAATCGCGCACCAGTACGCCCTGTCCCCCGGTCCGGACGAACGTCACCGTGGCGTTCGCGACGGAGGACCGGATCTCTTTCAGCGTTCTTCGGGGCATCGCTCCCCTGTCCGTCCGGCGGACGGATTCCCCGCCGTATTTCCGCTTTTTCTTATACGATTGTCTTTGATTGCCGCCGATTCGCGGCTTCGGGACGTTTTTTTTCGTCGGCCGGAGGGCCGAAGGCGCCGGGATCCTCCGGCACCGAAAACGTTCGCCCTCGCCGCAAAATCGGCGTCCTTCTTGCTTCGTAGACGATCGGCCGTGGGCGCGTACCTTCGGCGAAGACCGAGCAATTCCTTGTGTCGATTGCGCTCGGGCGGCATCTCAAGGCGAGGTCCGGCGGCGGGCGGCTCCGCCGGCGGGCGTGACGACGCACGGAGGCGGTGGGGCGATGAGAGCGAAGGTGCGGCGGATCCTGCTTGCGGCGGTCTTCGTGTTTGCCGCGATTCAACTGGTTCCGGTGGATCGCTCCAATCCGCCGGCGGGGGAGGAAGTCCCCGCGTCGCCCGCGGAACGGGCCGTGCTGCGCCGCGCCTGCTACAACTGTCATTCGAACGAGACCGTGTGGCCGTGGTATTCGCGGCTTGCGCCGGTCTCGTGGCTCGTGGCGAGCGACGTGCACGAAGGGCGCGGCAAGCTCGACTTCTCCACGTGGAATCGGCTCTCTCCCGAGCAGCGGATCAAGAAGCGCAGGAAGGCCTGGAAGGAGGTGTCGAAGGGCGAGATGCCGCCCTGGTACTACCGGATCGTGCACACCGATGCGTCGCTGTCCCCGCAGGCGAAGGCGGCGCTGCGCGCGTGGGCGCTGCGCGGTCCCGCTCTTCCGGAGAGCCGGCGCCGCGAAGAGGGCGGGCGCAAGTGAGAAGAACGGGATGTCCGCGGAGAAGAGGCCGGGCCGGGGCCCGGCGTTCCGTCGATGGGCGGGTTCCGCCGCCGGACGCTGTCGGATAAGGAGGGAGCGATGTGCGAGTTCTGCCACAGGCACGGGGAAGGCCGGAAGTGGTACCTCCGGGCCGAGAACTACTCCGACGATCTGTTGAGCGACGTTCGCCGGGCGGTGGACGATCGGAAGGCCGCGGGCGGCTTGCGGTTCTGCCCTCCGGTGCCGGCGAGCGTTTTGACCTCGTGCTTGGCCAGATCGACGGCGCGGATCAGGTGGTTTTCCGTGTCGGC
>CAYWOT010000074.1:0-9901 GCA_964459975.1 uncultured bacterium | reverse complement strand
GCGTTGTGCGCGTCCTTCGACGCCAGCCGCATCACCGGTCCGTCGAGGAATTCGAAGAGCTCTTCGGCGATGCGCGCGGCGATCTCCCCTCCGATCCCGCCGGTCCGCCTCGCCTCGTGGATGATGAGCGCCTTGCCCGTCTTCTTCACCGAATTCCGGACCGTCTGCCAGTCGAAGGGCAAGAGCGTTCGCAGGTCGATGACCTCGAGGTCCACCTCGGAGGCCAGGTCCTTCGCCGCCTTGAGCACGGCGTGGACCGGCGCTCCGTAGGTGATCACGGTGAGGTCGTTCCCCTGCTTCCGGAGGGCCGCCTTGCCGATGGGGACGACGTAGTCCTCCTCCGGGAGATCCTCCTTGATCCGCCGGTAGAGAAACTTGTGCTCGAGATAGATCACGGGGTCGTCGTCGCGGATGGCGGCCTTGAGCAGCCCCTTGGCGTCGTAGGCGGTCGCCGGCGCCACGATCTTCAAGCCCGGCACGTGGAAGAACCACGTCTCCGGGTTCTGGGAATGGTACAGACCTCCGTGGACCCCGCCCCCGCAGGGGCCGCGGATGACGATCGGACAGGCGGTCTGGCCGCCGTGGCGGTACCGAAGCGTCGCCGCCATGTTGACGATCTGGTCGAAGCCGCACGAAATGAAGTCGATGAACTGCATCTCCAGGATCGGCCGCATCCCCTGGATCGCAAGCCCCACCCCGGCCCCCACGATGAGGGACTCGGAAATGGGGGTATCGACCACGCGATTCCCGCCGAACGTTTCGAGCAGCCCCTCGGACGCCTTGAACGCTCCCCCCAGGACCCCCACGTCCTCCCCGAGGAGCATCACGTTTTCGTCGCGCGTCATCTCCTCCCGCATCGCCTGGTTGATCGCCTGGATGTACGTCACCGGCATCGCCTAGTCCTCCGTGATCGGCGAGGCATACAGATCCTCCATCGCCTCGGGCCCCTCGGGATGGGGACTTGCCTCCGCGAACGCCACCGCGTCGTCGATAACCCGCTTGACCTTCTCCCCCACTTCCCGCCGGATCGCATCGATGTCGTACCGGCGCTTCTCGAGGTAGACTTCCCACCGCTCGACGGGATCGCGGCTCTCCCAGGTGATCAGCTCCTCCTCGCTCCGGTAGGTGGCCCGGTCGTGCTCGGAGTGCCCGTGGTACCGGTAGGTCCGGCACTCGAGGAGCGTCGGCCCCTCCCCCGAACGGGCCCGGCCCACGGCCTTGGTCGCCGCCTTCATTACGGCGTGAAGGTCGTTTCCCGTACAGACCTCGCCGCGGAAGCCGTATCCCGCCGCGCGATCCGCGACGTTCTCCGCCGCGAACTGCAGCTCGTTGGGAGTGGAGTACGCGTAGAAGTTGTTCTCGCACACGAACACGACCGGCAGCTTGTGGATGCCCGCGAAGTTCATGGCCTCGTGCACGTCCCCCCGGCTGCTGGCTCCCTCGCCGAAAAAGGAGACCGACACCCGCGCCTCCTTCCGGACGCGGAACGTGTACGCCGTTCCGACCGCCACGGGAAGGGTGGAGCCCAGCATCGAGGTGGACCCGAAGATGCAGTGGGAGAAGTCGCCGCCGTGCAGGAACGAGTCCTTCCCCTTGGAAAAGCCGTCCCGGCGCCCGAAGATCTGGGCCATGAGCCGATTGGGATCGGCGCCCTTGACGAGGAAGGCGCCCAGGTCGCGGTGCAGCGGGAAGATCCAGTCGTCGGGCCGCAGCCCGTGGCAGACTCCCACCACGACCGCTTCCTGTCCCTTGCCGGAGTAGACGCCCCCGTGGATCTTGCCCTGCTTGTCCAGGGCCGAAACCCGGTCCTCGAACTCCCGGATGAGACGAAGCCAGAAATAGAGCTCCCGATCCGTCTGTTCCGTCATGACCCCTCCGCAAAGGACGGTCAGATGTCGATCGCCTCGCCGCCCACCATGAGCGCCGCCTCCCGGATCGCCTCCGGCAGGGTCGGATGGGCGTGCACCGTCTTGCCGAGCTCGCGGTACGTGGCCTCGAGCGTGAGCCCCAGCGTGGGCTCGGCGATCAGGTCCGAGGCGCCGTGGCCGATGATGTGGCAGCCGATGATCTCGCCGTCGCGCTCGTCGGCCACCATCTTGACGAACCCCTCCGCCTCCCCCGCCGCCACCGCACGGCCCAGCGCCGTGAACGGGAATTTCGCCGTTTTTACGGAGATCCCCCGCCTCTTCGCCTCCCCTTCCGACAACCCCACCGTGGCGACCTCGGGCTGGCAGAAGATGCACGCCGGGATCCGGTCGCGGTCGGGGGGGCGGGCGTCGCGGCCGGCGATGATCTCCGCCACGGCCACGCCTTCCGCGGACGCCTCATGGGCGAGGAGCATCCCGCCGATCACGTCGCCGATCGCATAGATGCTCCCGCAGGCGGTGCGCAGCGCGCCGTCCACGCGCACGTATCCCCGCTCCAGCTCGACGCCGCACTCCGCGAGTCCCAGGCCTTCCGTCAAGGGCTTGCGCCCGACGGCGGCGAGAAACACGTCGGCGGACAGCTCTTCCTCGCCGCCCTCCCGGGCCACCGTGAGCGTCCGCGACCCCTTGTCCAGCCGCTTCGCCGGCGCGGAGGTCAGCACGCGGATCCCCTGCTTCCCGAACGATTTCTCGAGCTCCTTGGCGACCTCGCGGTCCGTGCGGGGAAGGAGCTGGTCCTCCATCTCGACCACCGCCACGTCCGCCCCGAAAGTCCGGTAGATGTAGGCGAACTCCACACCGACGGCACCGCCGCCCAGGACCACGACCGAGCCGGGAAGCCGCTCCCGGGCCAGCGCGTCGTCGCTCGTCAGCACCAGTTCGCCGTCCGGCTCGATCCCGGGCAGGCCCCGCACCGCGGTTCCCACGGCGATCACGATGGCGTCCGCGCCGATCTCCTCGTCGCCGACCCAGACCGAGGTGGGGGACGAGACGACCGCGGCCTTCTCGATCAGCTCGATCTTGTTCTTCCGGAACAGGAAGCGGACGCCCTTGGACATGCGCTCCGCCACGCCGCGGCTGCGCCGGATCACCTGCCCGTAGTCGACGGAGAGGCCTTCCACCTGGATCCCGTGCCTCGCGGCGTTCTTCATGTCCTGGTACAGGCCGGCGGTCTTGATGATCGCCTTCGAGGGGATGCATCCCCAGTTGACGCAGACGCCCCCGGGGGCGTCCCTTTCCGCGACCGCCACCCGCAGGCCCAGCTGCGCCGCCCGGATGGCGGCGACGTACCCGCCCGGTCCCGCTCCGATCACCACAAGGTCGAATTTCCTCATCGCAATCCCTCACGCGGTGGAAATGGATTCGATCCCCGCGATCACGTCGTTCAAGAAGCGGGTCGCGGTCCCGCCGTCGATCAGCCGGTGGTCGAACGACAGGCTCAGGTAGATCATGTCCCGCGCCACGATTTCGCCGTCCCGGACGACGGGCCGCCGGACGATCCTGTGCACGCCCAGGATCGCCGCCTCGGGAACGTTGATGACCGGATAGCTGAACAGCCCGCCGATCGAGCCGATGCTCGTCACCGTGAACGTGCTTCCGGAAAGCTCGGTGCGCGAGAGCGTCCCCGCCCGCGCCCCGCCCGCAAGCCGCTCGATCTCCCGGGCCAGCTCCACGATCGTCCTGTCCCCGGCGTCGCGGACGACCGGCACCACGAGGCCGTCCTCGGCGTCGACGGCCATGCCGATGTCGTAGCGCTTCTTGCGCACGATCTCGCCCCGCTCCTCGTCGAGCGACGCGTTCATCGCCGGATGGGCGCGCAGCGCCGCGACCACGGCCCGCAGGACAAACGGCAGGATCGTGATCCGCGCCCCTTCCTTGAGCCCGATCTCCCGATGGGCCTCCCGGGCCGCCACGAGCGCCGTGGCGTCGGCCTCGTCGACGAGCAGCGCGTGGGGAACGGTCGATTTGGAAAGGACCATCTTCCGCGCCGCGATCCGGCGTTTTCCCCGGAAGGGGATCCGCTCGTCCCCGGCGCCGGGCGCCGCGCCGCCTTCGCGGCGCCCGCCGGCGGCCCGCCGGACGTCGCTCTCGGTCACGCGCCCGTCCGGCCCCGTCCCGGCCACCGACGAAAGGTCCACGTCCAGGTCCCGCGCCAGCTTGCGCACGGCGGGCGTGGCCAGAACGCTCCCTTCCGGCGTCCGCGCCGCTCCGCCGGCGGAAGGTTTCGCCGCCGGGGCCTCTTCCGGCGCCGGCTCCCGCGCCGGTCCCGGGGGCTGCGCCGCCACCTCGAGGACCGCCAGGACCCCACCCACCGGAACGGTGCGGCCGGCCTCCGCGACGATGCGGGCCACGACCCCGCTTACGGGCGACGGCATCTCCATCGCCGCCTTGTCGGTCAGGATCTCGACGAGCGGATCGTCTTCCCGGACCCGCGCCCCCGCCGCGACCAGCCAGCGGACCACCTCTCCCTCCGCCACGCCCTCACCGATGTCGGGCAGCCGAAGCTCGTACTCCACCGGCCTTGCGCCTCCTTTCCGGCCCTTTTTTCCTTTAAGGCTTGATCGCCACCATCTTGATGTTCGTCATCTCCTCGACGGCGAACCGCACCCCTTCGCGGCCCAGTCCGCTCATCTTGTTGCCGCCGTACGGCATGTGGTCCACCCGGAAGATGGACGTATCGTTGATCATCACGCCGCCCACGTTGATCCGGTCCACCGCCGCAAACGCCTTGCGCAGGTCGTTCGTGTAGATCCCCGCCTGCAGGCCGTAGGGGGAGTCCTCGACCATGGCGACGGCGTCCTCGAAGGCATCGTACCGGTAAACGGAGACGAGGGGCGCGAACGCCTCCTGGCACATGACCTTCATCTCCGGACGGGCATCGACCAGGACCGTGGGATGGAGCACCGTGCCTTCCCGTTTCCCGCCGATCAGGACCTTGGCTCCCTCGGCGACCGCCTCCCGGATCCACTCCTCCGCGCGGATCGCCTCCTTCTCCTCGATCATCGGCCCCACCTCGCAGTCCTTCTCGAGGGGGTTGCCCACCTTGAGGGATGCGGTGGTCGCAAGGAACCGCTTCATGAACTCGTCGAAGATCGCCCCGTGGACGTAGAGCCGCTGCAGGGAGATGCAGACCTGGCCGGAGTTGGCGAAGGCGCTGACCGCGCAGCGGGGAACCGCCGCGTCGAGGTCCGCGTCGGGCTCGATGATCGTTCCCGAGTTGTTCCCGAGCTCCAGCGTCACCTTCTTCAATCCCGCCTTCCGGACGATCGCCTCTCCCACCGGGGGACTGCCCGTGAAGGTGATCTTGGAGACGCGCGGGTCGGTCGTCAGCCACTCTCCCACCGTCCCGCCCGGGCCGACGACGATGTTCATGACGCCCGGCGGGACCCCCGCCTCCTCCAGGATTTCCCCGAGCCGAATCGCGGTAAGGGGCGTGGTGGAGGCCGGCTTGAGCACGAGCGTGCACCCGGCCGCCAGCGCCGGCCCAACCTTGTGCGCGACGAGGTTCAAGGGGAAGTTGAAGGGCGTGATCGCGGACACCACTCCCACCGGGCACCGCAGATAGAACCCCACGCGGCCCTCGCCCGCGACGCTGGCGTCCATCGGGACCGTCTCGCCGTGGACCCGCTTCGCCTCCTCGGCGGAGAACTGGAACGTCTCCACCGCCCGGGTCACCTCCCCGACGGAGTATTTCCACGCCTTCCCCGCCTCCCGGCAGATGAGCGCCGCGATCTCGTCCCGGTGCTCGGCAAGAAGCCGGCTCGTCTTCTCGAGAATCCGGAACCGCCGGTGGGCGGGCAGGCGCGAATACGCCGGAAACGCCGCGTGGGCGGCGGCGATCGCCTCCCCGACCGTCTCCCGGGACGCGACCGGCACCACGGCGATCGTCTCCCCCGTATATTTGTCGAGGACCGGCATCGTCTCCCGGTCTTCGACCCATTTTCCGCCCACCAGCAGGCGGTGCGTGATTCCTTCGGTCTTCATCGTCTTCTCCCCGTCGCTTCCCTACGTTCCGAAGGCGTCGGCGACGATCAATAGCGCGCCGCGGCGCGGATCGCGCCGAGCACGCGGCGGACGTCGGGCATGTACTGTTTCTCCAACGCATACGGGAACGGGGTATCGAACCCCGTCACGCGGCCGATCGGCGCCTTCAGCCGCAGGAACGCCTTTTCCTGGATCAGCGCGCACAGCTCCGCTCCGTAGCCGCACGTCCGGGGCGCCTCGTGGACGACGATCGCCCGCCCCGTCGCCTCCACGGACCGGACGACGGCCTCGATGTCGACCGGCCACAGCGTCCGCAGGTCGATCACTTCGACGCTCACGCCTTCCCCGTCGGCCTCCGCCGCCGCGCCTTCCGCAACGGGAACCATTGCGCCGTACGTGAACAGCGAGACGTCGGTTCCTTTCCGCACCGTGCGCGCGCGGCCCAGGGGAACGACGGCGTCCCCCTCCGGGACTTCCCCCTTCGCGGTCCGGTAGAGGGCCTTCGGTTCCAGGAAGATCACGGGGTCGGGGTCCCGCATCGCCGCGAGCAACAGACCCTTGCCGTCGGCCGGAGTCGACGGCATCACGACTTTCAGGCCGGCGGTATGGACGAAGTACGCCTCCGGGCTCTGGGAATGGTAATGCCCCCCCTTGATCCCGCCGCCGGCAGGGGCCCGGAGGACGACCGGCGCGGAAAAATGCCCCGCGGAGCGGTAGCGGAACTTGGCCATCTCCGAGACGATCTGGTCGAAGGCGGGATAGATGAAGTCCGCAAACTGCACTTCCGCGACCGGCCGCAGCCCCGAGAGCGCCATCCCGACGGCCATCCCGACGATGCCCGCCTCCGCCAGGGGCGTGTCCAGCACCCGGTCCGTCCCGAACCGGTCCAGCAGCCCCTCCGTCACCCGGAAGACCCCCCCGTTCCGCCCGATGTCCTCGCCTAAGACGACGACCGCGGGGTTCCGCTCCATCTCCTCCTCCAGCGCCGAGCGGATCGCCTGGACCAGGGTCATCGCGCCCACGGCGTCACTCCGTATCGGCGGGCAGCCAGGCCCGCTGCTCGGCGAGGTGCCAGGGCATCTCCGCATAGACGTCTTCCACCAGCGTCTCCGGCCCGATTGGAGCGGCGTCTTCGCATTCCCGCACGGCGCGCGCAACCTCCTCCCGGGCCTCCTCCTCGAGTCTGCGGACCCCGTCCGCGTCGAGCAGGCCTTGCCGCTGCAGGTACCCGGCGACGCGCCGCAGGGGGTCCTTCTTCTCCCATCGGACGCGCTCTTCTTCGGTGCGGTACCGCGACGGATCGTCCGACGTCGTGTGGGCCCCCATCCGGTAGGTCACGGCTTCGATGAGGGTCGGACCGTCCCCCGCGCGCGCCCTTTCCATCGCGTCCCGGGTGACCCTTGCGACCGCCAGGACGTCGTTTCCGTCGACGCGCGCCCCCGGCATGCCGTAGGCGGAGGCCTTCTGCGCCACCGACCGCACGCCGGTCTGGTGCGGCCAGGGAAGGGAGATCGCGTACTGGTTGTTGCTGCAGAAGAAGACGGTCGGGGTCTTGTAGACGGCGGCGAAGTTCATGGCGGCGTGGAACGCGCCGGTGGAGGTGGCGCCGTCCCCGAAATATGCGATCGCGGCCGCCTTCTCCCCCCGCAGCCGCAACGCGTACGCGGCGCCGACCGCCTGGGGAAGCTGCGTGGCCACCGGGCTCGACACCGACACCAGGTTGATCGAGCGGTCACAGAAATGATTGGGCATCTGCCGGCCCTTCTGGGCGTCCGAGGCGTTTCCGTAGAGCTGCCCGAACAGCGCGGAGAGCGGATAGCCGCAGACCAGGGCCGCGCCCTGCTCCCGGTACGAAGGGAAGATCCAGTCTCCCTTCCGCACGGCGGAGGCGGAGCCGATCTCGGCCGCCTCCTGGCCGGCGCACGGCACATAGAACCCGATCCGTCCCGACCGCTGCAGGTTGAGCGCCTTTTCGTCCAGGACGCGCAGCAGCACCATGAAGCGGAACAGCGACAAGACTTCGTCCCGGGTCAACCCCGGGTCCACCGTCGGATCGACGGACCCTTCCTCGCGAAGCGCCACCAGCAACGGCAGCTCCATCTTCCCCTCCGTTCCCTCGACTCCTTCGCGCGAGACCCCCATTCTACTGGATGCCTGCGCCCCTCGACCGGTTTTCGTCCTGTGCTATCGTAGTTCCCGTATGGAAGACCGGCTCTCCATCCCGGCCGCCCAAGCGGTGTTCCTGTCGGACGCCCACCTGAACGGGGACGACCCGGACACCCACGCCTTCGTGGCGCTCGCGGAGAAAGCGGCGGCGGAACGGATCCCCCTGTTCCTGCTGGGCGACATCTTCGACCTGTGGTTCGGGGTGCCGGAGCTTACGTTCCCGTTCCAGAAGCCCGTGATCGAGAAACTCCGTGAGCTCAGGCGCACAGGCCTTCGCCTATATTACGTGGAGGGAAACCGGGATTTCCATCTGAAAACACATCACGAGGGGACCACGCTCTGCGTCGTCGCCGAAGAAGCCCTGCGCGTCGCCGTGGGGTCCCGCACGGTCTACCTGACCCACGGCGACACGGTCAACCGGGCGGACCTGGCCTACCGGTTCTGGAAAACGGTCTCGAAAAACCGCTGGGCGTACGGCGCCCTCTCCCTCGTCCCTCCCGCCGTCGCGCTTCCGGCCGCGAACCGCCTGGAACGGACGCTCCGAAGGACGAACCGTCGCTTCCGCGGGTCGTTTCCGGAGCGGGAATTGCGGGAGTTCGCCCTGCGGATGTTCGACTCCGGCGCGGACGTCGTCATCGTCGGGCATTTCCACTCCGAGCATCTCGAGCCGTTCGGAGAGGAGCCCTCGGCCCGGGTTTTCGTGGCGCTGCCGTCGTGGAAGGAGGACCGGCGGTACTTCTGCCTCGCCGCGGACGGCACGTACGGCTTCCGGAGCTTCCGCCCCGACGCCCCCCTGGTGTAGACGCGGCCCGTTCGCGCAGATTCCCACGCGGCCTACCCGTTCTGCCCCCCTCCCGCGGAAAAGGACAGCGCCGGAAGAGACGGATCGGAGACGAACGACACGCGGGAGCCGGAGAGGCGTTCCAGCCGGCTGATCTCCTCGCGCTTCTGGTTCACGACCGCCTCCAGCAGCGGCGGCGAAAGCCGCAGGACCAGCTCCTTGCCGGGCTCGCGCGCGAGATCGCCGTGGATCCTCCGCATCAGCTTGACGAGCACGGCGTCGAGGGTGGGGACGAGCCCCGTCCCTCCGCACAGGTCGCACCCCCGGAAGACCACGTCGTAGAAGGAGATTCCCATCCTCTGGCGGCTTACGGCCACGAGGCCGAACTTCCCCAGGCTGGAGACGTCGCTCTTGGCCTTGTCTTTCTTCAGCCCTTCCTTGAGGATCCGCTCGACCTCCTTGTTGTGGGACCGCTGTTCCATGTCGATGAAGTCCACGACGATCAGCCCCCCCATGTCCCGGATGCGGAGCTGTCGGGTGATCTCGGCCGCGGCCTCCCGGTTCGTCCGGAAGGCCGTGTCCTCGATGTCCCGGTCGCGCGAGGAGCGGCCGGAGTTGACGTCGACGGTCCACATCGCCTCGGTCCGGTCGATCACGATGTGGCCGCCCGACGGCAGCGGCACCTTGCGGGCGCTGGTCCGCTCGATCTGGTCCTCCAGGTTGAAACGGAAGAAGAGGGGGCGCTTCTGGCGGTAGAGGCGGAGCTTGTCCTTCTGCTTCGGATGGTAGACCTCGAAGAACTCCGAGGCCTTACGCTGCGAATCGGGGGAATCCATGAGCACCTCGGCCACGTCCGAGGAGTAGTGGTCCCGGAGAGTGCGGATGACGATGTCCTGCTCCTCGTAGAGCAGCGCCGGCGCCTTCCGGGCGCGGGCGCCGTCCACCGTCCGCGCCCACAGCTTGAGCAGGTTCGACATGTCCGCGCGCAGGTTCTTGAGCGGCTCGCCCGCCCCCACGGTGCGAACGATGAACCCGAGGTGGTCGG
>CAYWOT010000073.1:0-10059 GCA_964459975.1 uncultured bacterium | reverse complement strand
AATACGCTGCACACGACCCACGGCCGGGCCATTCCCTTCGCCACGGGGCTCAAGATCTCGAAGCCGGACAAACACGTGATCGTCGTCAGCGGAGACGGCGACGCCACGGCGATCGGGGGAAACCATTTCATTCACGCCTGCCGCCGGAACATCGACCTCACGGTGCTGGTGTTCAACAACTTCATCTACGGCATGACGGGCGGGCAGTACTCTCCGACGACGCCTTCGGGGCACATCGCCACGACGATGCCGTACGGCAACATCGATCCGTCGTTCAACATCCCGGAACTGGCCAAGGGGGCGGGTGCGACGTGGGTGGGACGCGGCACCGCGTACCACGCGGCGGCCCTCGAGAAGCTGATCGTCGGCGCCATCGGGCACAAGGGCTTGTCGGTGCTCGAGATCATCAACGCCTGCCCGACGACGCACGGTCGCAGGAACAAGTTCCGGAGCCCCACCGACATGCTCCTGTGGATGAAGGACCGTGCTCTGCCGGTGACCGCCTTCGAGAAGCTCCCGCCCGAGAAAACCGCGGGGAAATTCCCGACCGGGGTTCTTTTCCAGAAGGAGGCGCCCGAATACTGCGACACGTACTACAGGATGGTGGAACGACTTCGCGGCGGAGACGAGGGGAGGGCTTAAGGCGCCATGAGCCGGTACGAAATCCGTTTTTCCGGATCCGGAGGGCAGGGGTTGATCCTCGCCGGGGTCATCTTCGCCGAGGCGGCGACGATCTTCGACAGGAAGAACGCGGTGCAGAGCCAGTCGTACGGACCCGAGGCCCGAGGCGGAGCGTCCAAATCCGAGGTGATCCTTTCGGACCAGACGATCGATTTTCCGAAGGCCACGTCCATCGACCTGCAGCTGTCGCTCACGCAGGAAGCCTGCCTGAAATATTACCGCGACCTGAAAGCCGACGGCACGCTCCTGGTGGACGAGGACTTCGTGAAGGAGGTCCCGGAGGGGACGTTCCGGGTGATCCGGCTGCCGATCATCCGGACCGCCGCGGAAGAGATCGGGAAGGCGTTCGTCGCGAACATCGTCGCCCTCGGGGCGATCGCTGCGATCACCGGCCAGGTGACCTACGAGTCGCTGGAGAAGGCGGTCCTGTCGCGGGTCCCCAAGGGCACCGAGGAGCTCAATAAAAAAGCGCTGCGGGCCGGGTTCCAGCTGGCCAAGGCGCGGACGGTGGGCTGACCATGCAACGTACCCTGTCGATCATCAAGCCGGACGGAGTCCGCAAGGAGCTGATCGGGGAGGTCATCCGGAGGTTCGAGAACGAAGGAATCCGGATCGTCGCCATGAAGATGCTTCGCCTCGAGCGGCACGAAGCGGAAGGGTTCTACGCCGTGCACCGGGACCGCCCGTTTTTCCGCTCGCTCACGGAGTTCATGTGCTCCGGCCCCATCGTCGTGATGGTCCTGGAAGGCCACGACGTGATCGCCCGCAACCGGGCGTTGATGGGCGCCACCGACCCGGAGAAGGCGGAGAAGGGGACGATTCGCGCCGACTTCGCCCACAACGTGGAACAGAACATTGTCCACGGGTCCGATTCGCCGGAGACGGCGGACGCGGAAGTCCGATTTTTTTTCAGTCACCTGGAGATGCTACGGTAGTCGACCGTTCCGTCGGCGGCAGGAGGGCGACCGCTTTGCTTCGGAGGCGCGGCCGATAGGGACTTGCGCTCCGGAATCGGCGGGCCTGCCTTTCCTGTTGCGACGGATGAGAAAAGCCATGCCGGACACTCGCAACGATCTCAAGGGACTGCCTCTCGCGGAACTGGAAGCGTTTCTGCGGTCCCTGGGAAAGGAGCGGTATCGGGCCCGGCAGGTATCCCGCTGGCTCTACCGACGGTACGCGGCGGAGTTCTCGGCGATGACCGACCTCTCGCGGCGCGTGCGGGAAGAGCTGACGAGGGCGTGCCGGATCTCTTCACCTCCCGCGGAAGACGAGGAGCGCTCGAGCGACGGGACCGAAAAGGTCTTGTTTCGTCTGGAGGACGGAGATGCGGTTGAGAGCGTCCTGATCCCCGAGGAAGACCGCAGAACGGTGTGCGTGTCCACGCAGGCCGGATGCGCCCTGGCCTGCGTATTTTGTGCGACGGGGCACGGCGGGCTCCGGCGCAACCTGACGTCGGCCGAGATCATTCACCAGGTGTGGCACGCTTCGCGGAAGCTTTCCGCGCGCGGGGAGCGGCTGACCAACGTCGTGTTCATGGGAATGGGCGAACCGCTCGAAAACGTCGGGGAACTGTCCCGTGCGGTCGACATTCTCCTCTCCCCGTACGGGTTTGGTCTGGCGGGAAAGCGGATCACGGTTTCGACCGCGGGAATCGTCCCGGCGATGCGCGAGCTTGCCGACCGGTATCCGGTCAGCCTGGCCGTTTCCCTCAACGCGGCCGACGACGGGCTCCGCTCGCGACTGATGCCGGTCAACCGGAAGTATCCGTTGCGCGAAGTCGTCTCCGCGATGCGCCGGATTCCGCTCCGGAGCGGGCGCAAGGTAACTGCGGAGTACGTCCTCCTCGCCGGGGTGAACGACGCTCCCTCCGATGCGCGCAAACTTGTGCGCCTGCTGGCCGGTGCGCGAATCAAGGTGAATCTGATTCCGTGCAATCCGCATGACTGCGGGCATTTCCGGCCCCCTGCGCCCTCCGCCGTGGACCGGTTCCGGGAGGTCCTGGCGGACGCGGGAGTCCAGACGATCACTCGGGAAAGACGGGGGGCGGACATCCGGGCGGCGTGCGGGCAGCTTCGGGGCGCATCGTCGAGGCGCCCGGCGGCGGAAGCCGCTTCGCCGGAGCCGGCGGACGTTCGAAAAACCCTTGAGCCCGGCGGGAGTTCTTCCTAATATTGGAGGAAGATGCATCCGATGGGAAACCGAAGAAAGGTGTCGGATATTCTGGGCATCATCGGCGGCTCCGGCCTGTACGAGATGGAGGGGCTGGAGAACGTCCGGCAGGTGCGGATCCGCACGCCGTTCGGCGATCCGTCCGACGCCCTGCTCCTGGGGGAGCTCGACGGAACGCGGCTGGTGTTCCTTCCACGGCATGGGAGGGGCCACCGGATTCCTCCTTCGCGGATCAATTTCCGGGCCAACATCTATGCGATGAAGAAGGTCGGGGCGACCCGGGTGCTCTCCCTGTCCGCCGTGGGAAGCTTAAAGGAAGGGATTCGGCCCGGAGACATCGTGGTGGTCGACCAGTTCTTCGACCACACCCGGCTCCGCGCCAACACCTTCTTCACGGACGGCGTCGTCGGGCACATCCCCTTTGCCGACCCCGTCTGCCCCGCGCTCGCCGCGGTCGTCTGCCGGGCTGCGAAAAAGGTCGTCCGCCGCGTCCATCGGGGCGGCACCTACCTCTGCATGGAAGGGCCCGCCTTTTCCACGCGGGCGGAGTCCCGGATCTATCGGAAATGGGGAGCGGACGTGATCGGGATGACGAACATGCCGGAGGCGAAGCTTGCCCGGGAGGCGGAGCTCTGCTATGCGACCCTTGCGCTGGCGACCGATTACGACTGCTGGCGCGAGACGGGGGAGGACGTGGCCATCGAGGCGGTCCTGGCGATCGTCCGGAGCAACGTCGCGCACGCGAAGCGGATCATCCGGCACGTGGCGAATGCGCTGCCCGGAACCGGCGAATGCGGGTGCGGCGAGACGCTCCGCTACGCGATCATCACGAATCGGAAGGAGATCCCGCCAGCGGCGAAAAGGCGCCTTGCGCCGCTGATCGGGAAATACCTATGAAACGCAAGATCCGGCTGCCGATCGTGGCCGCGCCCGCCGTCCTGCTCGCACTCGTCTTCGCTTCCTGCGCGGCTCCGACCGCTGCCATGAAAAAGGAGGCGGCGGCCCGGATGCAGATGGGCGTCACCTACCTGGAGCAGCGGAACCTGCCGGCCGCCATGCGGGAGCTTACGCACGCCGAGAAGCTCGACCCGGACAACCCCAAGATCGACATGACCCTCGGTCTCGCCTACCAGGCGCGGGGCGACCTCGGGAAGGCCGAGGACTACCTTCGACAGTCGATCCGGAAGGACCCCAACTACGCGGCGGCGCACAACAACCTGGGCAATCTCCTGAGTCTCAAGGGAAAACACGAGGAGGCGATCCGGGAGTACCGGCAGGCGGCCGGGAACGTCCTGTATCCGACTCCGGAATACGCGTACTACAACATGGGCCGGGAGTACAGCCGCATGCAGGACTTCACGAAGGCCGAGGCGATGTACCGGCGGGCGATCGCCATGAACCAGTCGTTCGCGGACGCCTACCGGGAACTGGCCAGGGCCCAGTCGGCGAGGGGTGACTGGAAGGAGTCTGCGCAGACCCTGAAACGGCTGGTCGAGTTGATCCCGTCCGACGCGCTGGGGTGGATGGATCTGGGCAGCGTGTACGTGCGGCTCGACCGCCGCGAGGAGGCGGTGGCGGCGTTCCGGAACGCCTTGAGCAAGACGGAGGACCCCGCGGTGCGCAAGAGGGCGACCGGATACATCAACATTCTGGAGCACGAAAAGAGGTAGGGCGGCGGGATGGCAGCGGGCGAGGCGTGGAAGCAACGGCGTGAGGAGATGGGAAGGACGCTGGAAGACGTCTCCTTGGAGCTTCGCATCAGCCAGAAATATCTGCGCGGCATTGAGGACGGCGACTATTCCCGTTTCCCGGCGAAGGTCTTCGCCACCGGGTTCATCCGGGCGTACGCTGCATTCCTGTCGACGAGTCCCGAGCCCCTGTTGACGGAATACTTCGCCGTTCTGGCGACGCAGGCGGACGAAGAGGCGCCGCTCCGCGCCCGTCCGGAGTGGCTGGAGCGGGAACGGCGGCAGGGGACCCGCCGGACGGCGTACGCCGCTGCGACGGGAGTGGTCTTGTTGGCCGGTGTCCTGCTCGCCTGGTATTCGCGGTATTCGGCGCCGCGTCCGCCGGTCCCATCCGCCGTCGGGGAAGAGGCATCCGCACCGGCCGTCCCCGCACCCGCCGAGGCGGCCCCGGCTTCGCCGACTCCAGGCGCCTTGGCTTCCCCGGCCCGGCACAAGACCGCGCCGGGATCGCAAGGGGGGAAGCCGGTCGCGGCCACCGAACCGGCCCCGGCGCCCGCCGCGGCCGGAAGCGCGGAGGTATCCGCGCCGTACCAGCTGTTCCTGGAGGCGAGCGAACTGACCTGGATCATGTACAGCCGGGACGGCGCGGATCCTGTCGACGTCATGCTCTATCCGGGCGATCGCCTGAGCATCCAAGCCCAACAGAAGATGTACGTCAAGATCGGAAACGCCGGGGGGGTGGTCGGCACGCTGAACGGAGTCTCCCTGCCGTCCTTCGGGAAAACGGGTGAAGTGAAGGAGTTCACCCTGGGCGAATAGCTTCCGGGCGCTTTCGATTCGTTCCCGGACGCTCAGGACCGAGGGGAGAAGCGGGTTGGGGAGACCGAGCGTGTCGTTTCCGGACGGACGGTAGGGGATGTCGGGCCGGCGTTCCTTCCAGTCTTCCCGGGTGTTTCTCGTCCGTGCCGCCGACATTGGAGAAACGGACCGGCGCCTCACCTTCTTCACGGAGGCCGCGGGAGTCGCGGCGGTCGTCGCGAAGGCGGCGCGCCGGAGCCGCAAGCGCTTCGGCGGGGCCCTGCAGAAATACCTCCTCCTGGACGCGACCTGGACGGAGGAACCGGGACGGATGGGGGTCCTCACGTCGGCCGTCATCCGGGAATCGTTCTGGGAAATCGCTACGATCTGGGACAAGGTCCGGTACGCGGACTACCTGCTTGAAATCGGCGCGGCGCTGTTTCCCCAGCCGGGCCCCAAACCGAAGGCATTCGCGTTCCTCCTGGCCGGATTCCGGTCCCTCTGCGAGGGCGAGCGCCCGGTCTCGGTCGCGCGGAAGCTCGAAGCGGCGTTTCTGGCGCTGGGGGGATGGGCGCCGGACCTGTCGGGATGCCGGTCCTGTGGCCGGGACGAAAGCAGGACCTTCCGGTTCGTCGTTTCCGAGGCACGACTCTTGTGCGAGGAATGCGCGCAACAACGGGGCGCCAGGCTCTCGCAGGGAGCGGTGCGGACGTGGCGAGCACTGCAGGCGGCCTCTCCGTCGACCATCGGACGAATCCGCGTTTCCGACACAATTCTTTCGGAATTCCAATCTATTATACCGGAATACCTCGAGTGGAACTTGGGGCGCCCGCTTCGGAGCCTGGGAGGCGTTCCGGCGGCCCGAAACCGCTAAAACCCCTGTATTTATAACCATATTTCTTGACAGCGCCGTCGGAGGGATGGTATGTAACGGTAACACTTTTCCTCCGGGGGGCGCTTTGCTCTTTCAGGACCTCGTTCTTGCCCTGCAGCGGTTCTGGGCGGACAAAGGGTGCGTGATCCAGCAGCCCTATGATATCGAAGTGGGTGCGGGGACGTTCAACCCGGCGACCTTCCTTCGGGCTCTGGGTCCGGAGCCCTGGAACACGGCGTATGTCGAACCGTCGCGCCGGCCCACGGACGGCCGGTACGGAGAGAATCCCAATCGCCTTCAACATTACTACCAGTTTCAGGTCGTCATGAAGCCGTGTCCGCTGGACTATGTGGCGATGTACCTGGACTCGCTTAGGGCGGTGGGCATCGACCCCATGCGGCACGATATCCGCTTCGTGGAGGACGACTGGGAATCGCCCACACTCGGCGCTTGGGGGCTGGGGTGGGAAGTCTGGCTCGACGGGATGGAGATCACCCAGTTCACCTACTTTCAGCAATGCGGCGGATTCGACCTGAAGCCGGTTTCCGGAGAGATCACCTACGGCATTGAACGGATCGCGATGTACCTGCAGAACGTGGAAAACGTGTTCCAGCTGAAGTGGGTCGGCGACGTGACGTACGGCGACGTGCATCACCGCGGCGAGGTCGAGTTTTCGAAATACAATTTCGAGTCGGCCGACATCCCGATGCTGTTTTCGCTGTTCCGCATGTACGAAAAGGAGTGCCTGCGCCTGGCCGAGGAAAACCTCGTCCTTCCGGCCTACGATTACTGCCTCAAGTGCTCCCACGCATTCAACATGCTCGATGCGCGCGGAGCCATCTCCGTTACGGAGCGCACGTCCTACATCGCCCGGGTCCGCAACCTGGCACGGCTTTGCGCGGCCGGATACTTAAGGTCCCGCGAGGAGCAGGGATACCCCTTGTTGGACAAGGGTTCCGCCTGAGAATCCGTCCGACGGAAGGAAAAGGTCCATGGGACGGGATTACCTGTTGGAGATCGGGTGCGAGGAACTGCCCGCGGGATTCGTCGGGCCCGCGCTCTGGTACGGCGGGCAGCAGTTCGCCGACGTTCTCAAGAAGGGGAAGTTGTCCTTCGACCGCGTCGACATCTACGGCACTCCACGCCGCCTGACGTATATCGTCCGGGATCTCGCGGAGCGGCAGCAGGCGTCGGAAGAGACCGTCCTCGGCCCCCCCCGGTCCGTGGCGTTCGATCCGTCGGGAACGCCGACGAAGGCGGCGGAAGGGTTCGCGCGGGGGCAGGGAATGTCCGTCTCGGCCCTGCAGGTGTTCCGGACCGATCGGGGCGAATACGTCGGGTACGTCAAGGTCGAGGCGGCGAGGCCGGTCGAGGAGATCCTTCCGGCGCTCGTCTCGGACTGGATCCCGACGATCCCGTTCAAGAAGACGATGCGGTGGGCCGATCTCGACGTACGGTTCGCCCGTCCCGTGCACTGGATCGTCTCGCTGTACGGAGCGACGGTCCTTCCGCTCACGTTCGGCAACGTTTCGGCGGGGAACACGACGTTCGGCCACCGCTTTCTCGCCCCCGGCCCGATTCCGCTGGCTTCGACGGACGAATACTCCCGGCGGCTCGCCGACGCGTACGTGCTCGTCGGCCTGGAAGACCGCAAGGACCGGATCCGCGCCGGCATCCGGGACGTGGAGACGCGGATCGGGAAGCGGTGGGTGGAGGACGAGCCGCTCGTGGAGACCGTGGCGAACCTGGTGGAGTACCCCGTCGTTCTGCTGGGACGCTTCGAGGAAAAATACCTTTCGCTACCCCGGGAAATCCTGGTTACGAGCATGCGGAACAATCAGAAATACTTCGTCTTCGAGGACGACCGGGGGAATCTCGTTTCCGCCTTCGCGTTCGTCTCGAACATGATCGTCCCCGACGAGACCGTGGTCGTGGCCGGCAACCAGCGGGTGCTGCGCGCCCGCCTCTCCGACGCGGAGTTCTACTATCAGGACGACCTTCGGATCTCGCTCTTCGACCGGGCCGAGTTCCTCCGCGACGTCCTGTTCCAGGCGGACCTCGGAACGTATCGGGAGAAGGTGGAGCGAATGGCCGAGATCGCCGCCTACGTCGCGTCCATCGGGTTCCCCGCGCGGGCGGAGGAGTGTCGGCGGGCGGCGATCCTGTCCAAGGCCGACCTGACCTCGGGGGTCGTCAAGGAGTTTCCCGAGCTCCAGGGTGTCATGGGGCGCGACTATGCGCGCAGGACCGGGGAACGCGAGGAGACGGCGGAGGCCGTCTACGAACATTATCTCCCCAAGGGAATGGGCGACGCGCTGCCCGTGACCGACATCGGCGCGGCGGTGGCGATCGCCGACAAGATCGACATGGTGTGCGGCTGTTTCGGGGTGGGACTGACGCCGACCGGCACGGCGGACCCCTACGGACTTCGGCGGCAGGCGCTGGGGATCCTCTCCATTCTCGAGGCCAGGGGGCTGCGCGTTCCGCTCGAAGGCCTCGTGGACCGGTCTCTGGAAACGCTCGACGGAAAGCTCAAGTGCTCCACCGCCGAGGCGAAACGGAAGGTGATGGAGTTTCTCGCGGGGCGGCTGAGCAACCTCTGGACTTCCCAGGGCGCGCCCGGAGACCTCGTGGACGCGGTTCTGGCGCCGGGTCTTACCGACATGGTGGACCTGCGGGCGAAACTCTCCGCCCTGACCGCATTCCGGGAGGAGGCGGGGTTCGAGCCGCTCGCCGAAGTGTTCAAGAGAACCATCAACATCACGAAGGGATATCCCGGTCCGTTTGCCGTGTCGACGGCGTTGTTCGAGCATGACGAAGAACGTGCGCTCCACCACGCCGTGAGCGACATCTCGGAGAGGGTGCAGTCCGCGGCGGGAAACGGACGGTACGCCGAGGCGTTCCGCGAGATGGCCCGGATCCAGCCGCTCGTGGCCGCGTTCTTCGCGAAGGTGCTCGTCATGGCGAAGGCGGAAGACGTGAGACGGAACCGACTGGCGCTGTTGAAGGGCCTCTCGAATCTGTTCGCGTCGGTGGCGGACTTTTCGCGCATCCACCTGGACCAGCCGAAATAGGCGCGGCGGAAGGGGAAGGAGATGGCCACCAAGCGGGTCTATTTCTTCGGAGCGGGGAAGGCGGAAGGCCACATCGGGATGAAGGATGTCCTGGGAGGCAAAGGCGCCGCGCTCGCCGAGATGTCGACCCTGGGCGTCCCCGTGCCGCCGGGTTTCACGATCAGCACCGAGGTCTGCAACCTCTTTTATCGGAACCGCGGCAGGATGCCGGCGGAGGTGAACCGCGAAATCGCCGCGCACCTGGCCCGCCTGGAAAAGGTCTCGCGGAAGAAGTTCGGGGATCCGAAGAACCCGCTCCTCGTGTCGGTCCGATCGGGAGCGCGGTACTCGATGCCGGGGATGATGGACACGATCCTGAACCTCGGGATGAACGGCCGTATGGCGGAGGGGCTGGCGCGGGCGACGAAGAACGAACGGTTCGCGTTCGATGCGTACCGCCGCTTCCTGATGACGTTCTCCACCGTGGTGCTCGGCATCGAGAGACGCAGGTTCGAGGAGCTCTTCGAGCGGGTCATGCGGGAGCGGGGCGCGGCTTCGCAGCTCGAGCTTACCGCGGGCGATCTGCGGCGGACCTGCAAGGCGTTCGAGGCCCTCGTACGGGAGACCACCCGCGGCGGGTTTCCCGGGAATCCCCAGGTCCAGCTGGCGCTCGCGCGGGACGCCGTCTTCCGGTCCTGGAACAACGACCGGGCGCGGTACTACCGCAAGGCGAGCAGCATTCCGGACGACATCGGGACCGCGGTCACCGTCCAGGCGATGGTGTTCGGGAACCTGG
>CAYWOT010000072.1:7191-10152 GCA_964459975.1 uncultured bacterium | reverse complement strand
CGTCAACCGCGATGAGCGATTCGACCCGGCAGCCGGCGAACGCCTTTTCCGAGGAGCCGCAGCACGACGCCCCTTTGGTCTTTTTTTCCATGTCCGCCCTCCCCCCGGCCGCTGCGCGATTACTGATGAATATGATAATTCAGCATCTACTGATAATACCAACCTGCCGAGTCCTGCGCAAGAGGTGTTTGCGTATCGCGCAAACGGTGTAAAATACAGGATTGTCAATCCATCCGATCCGCGTCCGAGGGGGGAACCGAAGAACATGGCAGTGATCCGCCACGAAGTCCGACAGGTCCACGACCTTCGCAACGCCGTCGGCAATACACCGCTCGTCGAGATCCGGTCCCTCAACCCCAATCCCCGGGTCCGCATCCTGGCCAAGATCGAGGGGAACAATCCCGGTGGCTCGGTCAAGGACCGCCCCGCCCTCTTCATGATCCTGGGGGCGGAGGAGCGGGGAGAGCTGACCCGGGAAAAGACGATCCTCGAGCCGACCTCGGGGAACACCGGCATCGCCCTGGCGATGCTCGGAGCGGCGCGCGGCTACCGCGTGCGGCTCGTCATGCCCGCCTGCGTGAGCCTGGAGCGGCGGGCGGTCCTCTCGGCCTTCGGGGCGGAGCTCGTGCTCTCTCCCCCGCAGGAAGGCACCGACGGCGCGATCCGGCTCGCCATGCGGATCCTCGAGGAGGAGCCCGACCGGTACTACATGCCGAACCAGTACGCCAACCCGGACAACGTGCGCGCGCACCGCGCGACCACGGGCCCGGAGATCCTCGCTCAGACCGAAGGAGAGGTCGACTGCTTCGTGGCGGGAATGGGTACGGGAGGAACGCTCATGGGCGTCGGCGGGTACCTCTGCGAACAGGTCCCGTCCGCGAAGATCGTCGGTGTGGAGCCCACGCTCGGACACAAGATCCAGGGCTTGAAAAACATGAACGAGGCGATCGTCCCTGCAATCTACCGGGAGGAGAACCTCGACCGCAAGATCGTGGTGGGCGACGAGCCGGCCTTCGAGACCGCGCGGACCCTGGCGGTCCAGGAAGGGCTCTTCGTCGGAATGTCGAGCGGCGCGGCCGTGGCCGGCGCCGTCGAGGTGGCCCGCGACCTGGCAAGTGGCACGATCGTCACGCTGCTTCCCGACCGCGGCGACCGCTACTTGAGCACCACCCTCTTCCGGTCGACCTGCGCAAGCTGTCCCCCGTAGCGGGCGCCGGCGTTCTTCCCCGGGGCCGGTTGTTTTCCAAGCCGGCCCCGTTCGACCTAAGGCATTTCACGAAGACGCGCCCGGCTTCCACGGAAGGGTGCGGACCGCGAAATCCGACCGGCCGCGCAGCACGTAATAGAGGAACGATCCCAGGCAGAACCGTCCGAACACGAGCGCGGCGAGCGCCGCCAGAAGCAGAGCCTGCAGCACGATCGCCGCGATCCCCGCCCCCGCCAGGAGCAGGATGCCGATGGCCAGGTTGAAGGTGCCTGCCATTCCCTGGGCGAAGCGGCGCGGCGGCTCGGCCGGCGCAAGGCGCGCTGCCCCGGAGCCTGCGAACCCGTTGTAGACCGCGTCGAAAGGGTTTGCCGCCGGCACCAGCGCGTTCCACCAGAGAAGGGCGCCCAGGGCCAGGAAGATCTCCGGCGACTGCAGGACAACCGCGACGACGACAACCACGCCGACCACGCGCGGCTGGAACATGAGCGCGGAAAACCGGACCGGGCAACTCTCCGGCGCCGGCATGTCCAACCCCTGCTGGAGGATGAAATTCCGCTTTCCGTCGACGGTGAGACGTTGATTTTCCATAGCTTGTCCTCCTTTCGCGCAGGGAGTGTTTACCGTCTGCGCCCCCGGCCTGGCGTCCGCCGCGCCCGATCTTTCTTCTCTTCCCGTAATTGGATGGTTCAACCGGCGATTTGGACCCAAGGGCGAGACTCGCCCGGCGGGGGGTGGGAGGTGCGCCGGGGCGGGCCCTTTCGATACCCGTTGCGCACGGCCACCGGAAGGATCACCTTTTCAGAAGTGCCTCGAGGTCACGCAGGCTGCGCGTGTTCAGGACGTCGTCGGCTTCGAGCCAGCCCCGGCGCGCCTGGCCGATGCCGTAGCGCATGAAGTCCAGGTTGCTCACGCTGTGGGCGTCCGTGGAGATCGCCAGTTTCACGCCCCGCTCTTTTGCCCCCTGGCAGTGGATGTCCACAAGGTCGAGCCGGTCGGGATGGGCGTTGATCTCGAGGAAGCAGCCGGTTTCGGCCGCGTGCGAAAGGACCTTCTCCATGTCGATCTCGTAGGGATCGCGCTCGCCGATCAGCCTGCCGCTGGGGTGGCCGAGGATGTTGAAGCAGCGGTTGTCCATCGCGTTTTGGATCCGCTCGGTCTGCTTCTTGCGGGAGAGGTTGAACTTATAGTGGACCGAGCCGACCACGACGTCCAACTCCTTGAGCACGTCGTCGGGCAGATCGAGCGAGCCATCCTCGAGAATGTCCACCTCGATTCCTTTCAGAATCGAAAATCCTTTTAATTTTCCGTTCAGTTTATCTATTTGCTTAATCTGTTCCATGACCGCTTTGCCGTCGAGTCCTCCTGCCACCGTGA
Source organism: uncultured bacterium (assembly GCA_964459975.1). Taxonomy (GTDB): domain Bacteria; phylum Desulfobacterota; class Deferrimicrobia; order Deferrimicrobiales; family Deferrimicrobiaceae; genus CSP1-8. The sequence goes on along the minus strand of CAYWOT010000072.1, from coordinate 7,571 downwards.
CGTGCCTGGAGTGCTCCGTGATGGCCAGGTAGTCGTACCCGCGCTCCTTCGCGCCGTGCGCCATCTCCTCGAGGGTGCTCTTGCCGTCGGTGCGGGTCGTGTGGGCGTGCAGGTCGCCGCGGATGTCGTCGAGGGTGACGAGCGCGGGGAGCTTGCCGGCCTTCGCCGCGTCGATCTCCCCGCGGTCCTCCCGGAGCTCCGGGGGGATGAAGGAAAGACCGACCTGCGCGAAGACCTCTCCTTCCGTCCTGCCGGCGATCCGCTTTTCTCCGCGGAACACGCCGTACTCGTTGATCTTGAGGTTCCTTCGGACGCCGATCTTCCGGACGGCGATGTTGTGGGCCTTGGAACCGGTGAAATAGTGAAGGGCCGCCCCGTAG
>CAYWOT010000072.1:0-7181 GCA_964459975.1 uncultured bacterium | reverse complement strand
TCCGGGGGAATCACCCGCAGGTCCACCTGGACGCCCGAGCGCAGGAGAACGGACGACTTGGTCGTTCCCCGGGAGATCACCTTCTCGACGTCCTCGTAGGAAACGAAGCGGCCCATGATCCCGGCGCCCTTTTTGACCGAGGCGAGGATATCGAGGTCGCCCACCGTCTCCTTGCGCCGGCGGTAACTCCCGGCGACGATGATCTCGTCGACACCCTTCTCCCCCTTGAGGTACTCCAGGTACGATTCGGCGATTTCGTCGGCCCGATGGATCTTGAGGCGCCCGGTCCGGCTCCGGACGCGGGACACCTCCTCGAGGACGCTGCGCTCCGTCTTTTCGCCGAAACCCGTAAGGTCCCGGATCCGGTGGGTCCGGGCGGCCTCCTCCAGCCCGTCGAGGGTCGTCACTCCGAGCTCTTCGTGGATCTTGCGGATCCGTTTGGGGCCCAGGCCGGACACGTTCATGAGCTCGCCCAGCTCTTTGGGAGTCTCCTTGCGGATTTCGTCGAGGAGCGGAAGGGAGCCGGTCCTGACCACGGTCTCGATCTTTTGCGCCAGGTCCTTCCCGATGCCCGGCAGCCGGGTCAGGTCCTCCCCTTCCCGGACCAGGTCCGCCGCGCTTCGGGAGAGGTCCGAGACGGTGCGGGCCGCGCCCCGGTACGCCCGGATCCGGAACGGGTTTTCACCCCGGATGTCAAGGAGGTCGGCGATCTCGTTGAAGATCTTGGCGATGTCCGCGTTATGGATCGGCACCGGGCATCTATTGCCTCCGCTTTTGCTCGTTCCGGAGGGTCTTCCCGAGCTTGTCCATCGCCCGGCCGAACGCTTCCCAGTCGCCCCTGCCCAAGGCGCCCTGGGCCTGCTCGAAGAGCCGGCGGGCCGCCCCCAGCGTAGGTGCCCCGGGCGGCTGCGCGCCTTTCGGCTGCGCCGTTGCCGCGGCGGGCGCGGCCTGCGCCGCCTGTCCCCCGGGAAGAGGCGCAGCGCCGAAGACCGCCCGGATCGCGCCCTCCAGCGTGGGCTCCATGGCCACCCTCTGCCCGTAGACGGCGATGATGCGTCGGAGCTGAGGGATATTCGTCTCCTCCGCGAGGAGGTAGACCGGCTCCACGTACAGGAAGGAGTGGTCGAGCGGGATGACCAGGAGATTCCCCCGGATGACCCGCGAGCCCCGCTGGTCCCAGAGGGACAGCTGCTGGGAAACGCCGGTGGTCTGGTCGATCATCGCCTCGATCTGCAGGGGGCCGTAGATGAGCTTCTCCTTGGGCAGCTGGTACTCGATCAGGTGGCCGTACTCGGGGAAGTCGCACCGGCCGGCAAGCCAGGCGATCATGTTGTCGCGGTTGGACGGGGTCATCGGCGTCATGATGAGGTACTCGAGCGTATTCTCCTCGGGGAGGCGCATGAGGATGTAGTACGGCTCCATGGGGACGGTGCTGCCGGCGTACTTTTCGTTGGGCGACGACCAGAGGTCTTCCTTGTTGTAGAAGACCTGCGGGACCGTCATGTGATACGTCGCGTACATCTGCGCCTGAATGCGGAAGAGGCTCTCCGGGTACCGGAGGTGCGCCTTGAGGTCGGGGGAAAGCTCATCCAGGGGCCGGAACACGCCGGGGAAGGCCCGCCGGTACGCCGCGAGGACGGGATCCTTGGGATCCATCGTGTAGAAGGTCACCGATCCCTGAAATGCGTCCACCACGATCTTGACGGAGTTGCGGATGTAGTTGAAGCCGCCCCCGCCCCGGAACGGCGTGGAATACGGAAAGTTCGAGGAGACCGTGTAGGCGTCCTGGATCCAGTAGAGCTTCCCCTGGCTCACGACGAGGTAGGGGTCGTCGTCCAGCTGCAGGAACGGGGCGATCCGGGAAACGCGCTCCCGGGTGGGCCGATAGAGCTGGATCCTGCTCTCGGGCGTGATGTATCCGGAAAGAAGGATATTCGCGTCCGAGAACTTCCAGGCGAACAGGAGCCTCTTGAAAATCCCCCCGACGAGGATGCCGCCCTTCCCGTCGTAGGACGTATAGACGTTCTTGTCGCCCTTGGGGTAGTCCAGCTCACGGATGGCGGTCGACACGATCCGGTAGCCGGGGGTCCGCCCTCCATAGTAGATGGCCGGCTGGCTCACCGAAAGCCCCGGCGGGGTGGAAGGCGGGAGGTCCTTGATCAGATAGACCGGAAGGCCGTCCTCGGTCTTCTCGGACGCCAGGCTCATGGCCAGCCCGTAGCCGTGCGTGTACTGGAGGTGCTCGTTCACCCAGGTCCGCGCGGACTCGGGAAGGCGCTCCTCGAGCTCGCGCGCGGAGAGCAGCACCTGGCGGTAGCCGCCGTCTTCGAGATGGTAGCGGTCCACGTCCACGTCGTAGAACCGGTAGTAGGCGCGGATCTCCTGGGTCTGCCGGTAGGTCTGGAGGATCGGACGCCAGTCCCAGAGCCGGATGTTGTTCAAGGTCTCCTTGTTCTCGCGCGCCTGGGCGTACGTGAGGCCGGAGACCGCCGGGTCGCGCCGGGTCTCCACCCCGTCGAGGAGGTAGGCCCGGCGGGTGAACGCAATGTTGTTCTCGATGTAGGGCGTTTCGAGCCCAAGCTCGTTGGGCTTGACGTAGAACTGCTGGACGAGCGACGGCAGGAAGATCAGTACGACTGCGATCAGGATGACGTAGACGCCGCCCGCCGCGCCGAACAGGACCAGGCGCCTCTGGATCACGGCCGCCCCGAGCGCGGCCGCCGCCACGGCCGCCGTGGCGAACAGCATGAACCACAGCGCGATGCGCACCACGTTTACATCCGTATAGCTCGCCCCGTAGGCAACCCCGCGGGTCGAAAACAGAAGCCCGAACCGGTCGAGATAGTAGCCCCACCCCCAGGCCGCGAGAAACGGCAGGAGCATCGCGACCACGTGCGTGATGATGGGCCGGTTTCGTCCGGCGCGGAACGATCCGGTAAGCACATAGGCCGCGCCCGCGATGAGCAGCGCCAGAAACGTCAGGCCGGTCAGCGAACCCTGCAGGAGATCGTAGAAGGGGTAGTGAAAGACGTAGTACCCGACGTCCCGCTGAAAGATCGGATCGGCCAGGCCGAAACCCCCGCCGTAGCGGAACCGCAGCCACGTGTCCCACTGCTCGAAGAAGAACCCGCCGAAGGAAAGGGAGAGCACGGCGGCCGCCACCACCGGCGGCGCCCACAGCCACCGACGGTCGATGCGGATGTCGAACCCCCGGGGCGTGCGGATCCAGAGGTCCTCCCCCGCGAGGACTCCGTACATCCTCAGGATCGTGCGGACCGCGTGCGCCAGGTGCGCCCAGAGATAGAGAAAGGCGACCGCCGCGGCGACGCCGAAGAGCGCGAGCTTGAGCCCCAGGAGATGGAGAAAGACGCTCTCGTAGCCGAGGGCGCTCATCCAGAGCCAGTCGACCAGCCAGTCGACCGACCTGGAGAGGACGAACAGCGCGGCGACCACCGCGATGACAACCGTCCAGATGACCGCTTTCGTCCTCATGTGCGGATCGACCACCGCCCTTCCCACCGAAACCCACGCCGGCGCCGCTACCATACCACGATCCGCCCCGCGCACGCCAACCCTTCTTCCGGAACCACCGCCCCTTCGCAGGCGTCTCCTTAAGCGTGTACGATGCGACCGTCGCCGGGGTGATTCGGTGGCAAAGGGCCGCTTCATCCACGGGACGGGGGAAACGACGGCGAAAGCGCGATGGACAAGGCGGGCCGCGGCCAGGTACCTGGCCTTCCAGGCGCCGGTATGGGTGATCCTCGCGGTGGCGGTCCTGCTTGCCCGCCCCTATCTCCCGCTCCCCGGCTGGCTCCTGTGGGGGCTGGTCGCGGCGTGGGCGGTCAAGGACCTCGTCCTGTTTCCGTTCGTGTGGCGCGCCTACCAGCCCCCGGAAGCCAAGAGCCCGATGGTCGGCGCGCAGGGAGTGGCGAGCGAAACGCTGGCGCCCTCCGGGTACGTCCGGATCGGGGGCGAACTCTGGAAGGCGACGACCGAACCGGGGAGCCCCCCGATCGGCGCGGGCGAGGCGGTGCGGGTCACGGGCATCCGCGGGCTTGTGGTGACGGTCGCGCCGGAACGCTCGGGGGCGGATCCCGGGTCGGCCGGGTGACCGGACCGGAAAGGAGGATGCCTTGGGCACCGTATCCAAGGTGATCGAGCTGCGCGGGCACATCATCGATTCCCTCACCTACCCCAAAGTCCTGGACGAGATCCTCGACCACGGCGCCGAGTACGAGACGGAGGAGATCGCGATCGGCAGGACGCGGACCGACGAAAGCTATGCCCGGATCCGCGTCGCGGCCCCGTCGGACGAGGTCCTCGACCGCCTCCTCGGCCGCCTCCGGCATCTGGGCGCCGAAGCGGTGGAAGAAGGCGACGCGGCCCTCGCCCCCGCGCCGGGCGACGGGTTCTACCCCGAGGGGTTTTACGCCACGACGAACCTGCCGACCCGGGTGCGGCACGAGGGCCGCTGGCTCCCCGTCGCGGACCTGTGCATGGACAGCGCGATCCGGATCCTGCCGGGAGAGGAGCAGCCCCGGTGCGTCAAGATGTACGAGGTGCGGGCCGGGGATCCGATCGTGGTGGGGCACGCCGGGGTCAAGGTCGAGCCGCAGCGGAAGGATCCCCTCCGGCGGGGCCTGTTCGAGTTCATGTCGAGCACCGTGTCCCCCGAGAAGTCCAAGGAGCGGATCATCCGGGAGATCGCCCGCGAGATGCGGGAGGCAAAGGCCGCGGGAACGGGGAAAATTCTCTGGGTGGTGGGCCCCGCCGTGGTGCACACGGGGGCGAGGGGCAGCCTCTGCCGGATCATCGACGCGGGATACGTGGACGCGCTGTTCTCCGGCAACGGGCTGGCGGCGCACGACATGGAGGCGTCGCTTTACGGCACCTCCCTCGGCGTCTCGCTGTCCGCGGGGAAAGTCGTGCCCCGCGGCCATGAGCACCACCTGCGGACGATCAACCGCATCCGGTCGCTCGGAGGGATCGCGAAGGCCGTGGAGGCGGGAGCGCTCGCCGACGGCATCCTGTGCCGGCTCACGAAGCACGGAATCCCCTACGTGCTCTCCGGGTCCATCCGGGACGACGGCCCCCTGCCCGAGGTGGTCACCTGCTCCGTGGAGGCGCAGAAACGGATGCGCGAGCTGTGCCGCGGCGTCACCATCGCGGTGATGGTCGCGACGATGCTCCACTCGATCGCCACCGGCAACCTGCTGCCCGCGGCGGTCCGCACCGTGTGCGTGGACATCAACACGGAAATGGTGACCAAGCTCGCCGACCGGGGGACCCACCAGTCCCTGGGGCTGGTCACCGACGCCGAGCTCTTCCTCCGCGAGCTGGCGGAATACCTGGCGACGTGACGAACGGGGCGCGGACCGCCCGTGAGCGGAGGTCTGCATGCGGCGCATCCTGATGTGCCCGCCGGAGCACTACGGCATCGAGTACGAGATCAACCCGTGGATGTCCCGCAGCCGCCAGGTCGACCGCGCCTCCGCCCGTCACCAGTGGGAAGCCCTCTTCGACCTGTTGCGGGGAAAGCTCGGGCTGTCGATCTCGCTCCTTGCACCGCAAAAAGGGCTGCCGGACCTGGTGTTCACCGCCAACGCCGGGCTCGTCCACGGCGAGACCTTCGTCCCCAGCCGGTTCCGTCATCCGGAGCGGCAGCGGGAGGCCCCGGTGTTCCGGCGGTGGTTCGAGAAGGAGGGATACCGCATCCGCCCCCTTCCGCCTCGGCTGTTCTTCGAGGGGGAAGGCGACGTCCTGCGGATGGGCGACGGGCTGTTCGCCGGCTACCGGATCCGCTCCGACATCCGTACGCATGAGCGGATCTCAAAGATCCTGGGCTGTCGCGCTCTTTCGCTGGAGCTGGTGGACGACCGCTTCTACCACCTCGACACCTGTTTCTGTCCGCTGGCCGACGACGCCGCGGCGTACTACCCGCCCGCCTTCGATTCGTACGCCCGCAAGGTGATCGAGGCGGGGGTCCCGCGCACCGTCGAGGTCACCGCGCAGGAGGCAGTCCGGTTCGCCTGCAACGCCGTGGTTGCCGGGAAAAAGGCGGTGCTGCCCGCCGGGTGCAGGACCCTCGCGGAGACGCTCGTCGCCTGGGGTTTCGAGGTGTGGGAGACGGACCTCTCCGAATTCCTGAAAGCCGGCGGCGCCGCGAAGTGCCTCGTGCTCTTCCTCGACGGGGCGGAAGCGAACGAAACGCCCTGAAAGGTCCCGACGCGCGCGCCGCCCGCCATTGTCCCGCCGCCGTCGTTTTAAGGCGCGGTCCGCCGGGATGACAGCACGGCCCGAAGAAACGCCAGCGCCTCCTGGTAGATTCCCGGGCACTTGGACTCACGCGGACCGGCGACGTTTACGACGTCGATCCCCTTTTCCCGAAGCCACGACCGCGTCCTGTCGAGGCCGCCGGCATCCTCGAGGTCGACGACCAGGTGCGGTTTCCGCAGGGCCGCCGCCAGTCGGATCGTCAGGGCGGTCCCGCCGGAAGGAACCCCCCGCGTGAGAATGAGCGTTCCGCCGGAGTCCCGGACGTTCCATTCCGTCCGCTGCGCCGTGTTCTCCGCGGGGGTCTCCGTCAAGGGATACCGGTCCTCGATCCGTCCGTCTTCGGCCCACCGGTCCTTCGGACACCATCCCCCGCACGGGATCCCCGACGCCAGCGCGGCGTCCAGCGCGGCCCGGTCCACGCCCGACTGTCCGCCCGAGACGATCTTCTTTATGCGAATCGGTCCCATGCGCTTCCCCCCTCCACCGGTATGGTACGACGCGCGGATCGAAAGACAACCGCTAGCGCGCCGAAACCTCCCGCCGCTCGACCGGCGCGGATTCCCGGCGGTCGTCTGCGGCATCCAACGGGTATCGATTCGACGGAGGAGGACCCCGCGGGGGGCAACCTGTACGTCGGCGGCGCCGTCTACCGGAGGGCGGACTTTCCCGCGCTCCAGGGAACCAGCGCGTACGGCGATTCCCGCTCCGGCACCATCCGGGGCCTTTCGAAATCCGCCGGGGTGTGGGAGAATTCCGTACGGGCGGCCACCTCGCACCGGATCTCGGCGATCCGGGAGGACGAGGCGGGAACGCTCTACGTGGCCGACTGCGGCACCGGAACCGTTTACCGGATCATGGTTCCTTAAGAGAGGGTTTCCCGCCCGGCGAATAAACGGGGCGGTACG
>CAYWOT010000071.1:8168-10158 GCA_964459975.1 uncultured bacterium | reverse complement strand
ATGGCGTCGGCCTCCTGGAGCATGCGCACCCGTTCCGGCGTCACCGGCCCGATGATCCGGACGGCCAGACCGGGACCGGGAAACGGCTGCCGCTCGAGGATGCGCACCGGAACGGCGAGCTCCCGGCCCAACTCCCGCACTTCATCCTTGAACAGCTCCCGCAGGGGTTCCAGAAGGCGCAGGTGCATCCGCTCCGGGAGCCCTCCCACGTTGTGGTGGGACTTGATCGTCGCCGACGGACCCTTGAACGAGACGCTCTCGATCACGTCGGGATACAGCGTGCCTTGTCCGAGAAACGCCGCGCCGGGAATCGCGTGCGCCGTCTCTTCGAAGACGCGGATGAAGGTCTCCCCGATCACTTTGCGTTTTTGCTCCGGATCCGATATCCCTTCCAGGCTCGTGAGGAACCGCTCCGACGCGTCCACGTACTCGAGGCGCAAGCCCATGCCTTCCCGAAACGTCCGGAGGACCTCCTGCGCCTCGTCCTTGCGCAGCAGCCCGTTGTTGACGAAGATGCAGGTCAGCTGCTCGCCCAGGGCTCGGTGCAGCAGAACGGCCGCCACGGAGGAATCGACGCCGCCGGAGAGGCCGAGCACGACGTGCTCCGCTCCCACCGTCTTGCGGATCCGGGCGACGCTTTCCTCGACGAAGGAACGCATCGTCCAGGACGGGGACAGCTCGCATACGCGGAACAGAAAATTCGCCAGGATCTCCTTGCCCCTCGGGGTGTGGGACACCTCCGGGTGGAACTGGACGCCGTAGATCCGCCTCGCCGGATCGGCCATGGCGGCGACGGGCGAGTTCTCGGAGCGGGCGATGGCGGTGAAGCCCTTGGGCAGCTCCTCGATGCGGTCGCCGTGACTCATCCATGCCTGGATCGCCATGTCGTGCCGGAACTCCTCGATCCCGAGAAACAGGGGGTCTCCCCACTGCCCCCGGAGTCCGGCGATTCCGTACTCGCGCTCCTGGGCCCTGCCGACCTTGCCGCCGAGCAGGTCGGCGATGAGCTGCATCCCGTAACAGATCCCCAGGACCGGCACGCCCATCATGAGAACGTCCACCGGGATCTTCGGAACGCCTTCGCCGTACACGCTGGCAGGCCCGCCGGACAGGACGATGCCGGCAGGCCGGAAGGCGCGGAGGAAGTCCATGGTCACGTTGTACGGATGGATCTCGCAATAGACCTTGAGCTCCCGGACGCGCCGGGCGATCAGCATCGTATATTGCGATCCGAAATCGAGAACCAGCACCTTCCCGTTCAAGGTCTTACTCCAGCCGGTAGTTCGGGGCTTCCTTGGTGATGATGACGTCGTGGACGTGGCTCTCCCTGAGACCGGCCGCGGTGATCTTCAGGAACTTCGCGCGCTTCTGAAGCTCCTCGATGCTGGCGGCGCCCACGTACCCCATGCCCGACTTCAGACCGCCGATCAGCTGGAAGATCATGACGGACAGCGGACCGCGGTAGGGAACGCGCCCTTCGATTCCCTCCGGCACCAGCTTGGACTCGGACTCGACGTGGGTCTGGAAATAGCGGTCCTTGCTCCCCTTCTTCATCGCCTCGAGGGATCCCATCCCGCGGTACACCTTGTACGACCGTCCCTGGTAGAGCACGATCTCTCCGGGGCTTTCGTCCGTTCCGGCGAACACCGAACCGATCATCACCGCGGACGCCCCCGCCGCGATCGCCTTCGTGATGTCTCCCGAGAACTTGATCCCCCCGTCCGCAACCAGCGGGATCCTTTTCTTCGCCGCGACGGCCGCGCACTTCAGGATCGCCGAGACCTGGGGGACGCCGATTCCCGCGATGACACGGGTGGTGCAGATCGATCCCGGGCCTACCCCGACCTTGACGCAGTCGGCCCCCGCCTTGATGATCGCCTCCGTGCCTTCGCCGGTGGCCACGTTCCCGGCGACCAGCTGCACCCCCCGGAAGTTCGCCCGGACCGCCCGGATGACCGTCGTCACGTCCCGCGAATGGCCGTGGGCCGTG
>CAYWOT010000071.1:5747-8158 GCA_964459975.1 uncultured bacterium | reverse complement strand
CACGCACACGATGTCGGCGCCCGCCTTCAGCACCTTGTCGACGCGCTCCTCCCATCCCGGGCTGACGCCCACCGCCGCCCCGACCCGCAGGCGGCCCTTCGCGTCCTTGCACGCGAACGGGTACTTCTGGATCTTCAGGATGTCCTTGATCGTGATAAGCCCGCGCAGGTTGTTGCTTCGATCCACGACGAGCAGCTTCTCGATCCGGTTTTTGTGGAGGATCTCCTTTGCCTGCTCGAGCGTGGTTCCGACCGGCACGGTGACGAGCCGCTCCTTGGTCATCACGTTCTCGATCGGCTGCTCGAAGTTCGTCTCGAAGCGGAGGTCGCGGTTCGTCAGGATCCCCACGAGCTTTCCGTCTTTCGTAACCGGGAGCCCGGAGATGCGGTATCGACGCATCACGGCGAGCGCCTCGGCGACCTTCTGCCCGGGTCCTACGGTGATGGGGTCCAGGATCATCCCGCTTTCCGACTTTTTGACCCGGTCCACTTCATGGGCCTGCTCATCCGGGGTGTTGTTCCGGTGGATCACCCCGAGCCCTCCCTCCCGGGCCACCGCGATCGCGGCATCCGCTTCCGTGACCGTGTCCATGGCGGCGCTCAGGAGCGGGATGTTCAGCCGAACGTCCGGCGTCAGGGCGATCGACACATCGACGTCCTTCGGAAGCACCTTGGATTCCGCGGGGAGCAGCAGCACATCGTCAAACGTCAACCCTTCCTCGAACCCTTTCTCGTTCATTCCCGTTCTCCCTTGTCGTCCGCGATCCCCCCCAGAATCCCCTCCAGGAGACCCGAATCGCTTATGTACAGCTCCTTCAGCCCGAACCGCTCCATGGCGGCACGGGCCTGGAGCACTCCCGGCACGATGTAGCGCTCCCGCCCCTCCTCCATTCCGGGCAGCCGAAGCCGCCCGGACGCCGTCAACCGGCAAAGCCTCGCTTCCCAGCGCCGGACCGTGGCCAGCGTCAGCCGCATCCCATCGATCTTTTCCGGGTCGTAGCGGCGCATCCGCTTCTCGAGGGCGGCAAGCGTCGTGAACGTCCCCGCGGTTCCCACCATCCTTCGGAACCTCTTCCGCCGCCATGGCCGCGTCCCCGCGCCGATCCGGTCCGCGAGGTACAGGGCGAGGTTCCGGAGTTCGGGGGGACGAGGAGGGTCCGAGAGCCGGAAGAAGCCCAGGAGATGGACGACCCCGATCGGAAGGCTTAGGGATTCGTTTCCCCCGGGGCCCGCGATGAACTCGGTGCTTCCGCCCCCGATGTCCATCGCCAGGGCATCTCCTGCGCGGCCGGCCACCGCCGACAGCCCGTCCCACGTCCGCGCCGCCTCTTCCCGTGCGGAGATGACCTCGATTGCGACTCCCCCTTCCGTCGAGGCGGCCAGGAAAGCGTCCCGATTCGCCGCTTCGCGAAGCGCCGCCGTTCCGCACGCCCGGTACCGCCCCACGCCCAGGACGTCCATTTCCCTTCGGAAGGCGCGCAACGCGGCGATCGTGTCCCGAAAACCCTCGTTGGCGATGCCGCCCGCGACGCGCATGCCCCGTCCCAGGCCCGTGATCCGCTGCCTGCGGGCGACGGTCCGGAAACCCCGTCCCTCCCGCGCAGCCACGAGCATCCGGACGGTGTTGGTCCCTACGTCAATGGCCGCCAGCAGATTCGCCTTTGCCTGCACCTGTCCCCTTCTCCGGAGAGACCGACTCCTCCTCCTGCCGTTCCAGTACCCCGATGATGCTGGCGCTGACCAGATAGGCCGTCGCAAAGAGGTATGCCACGATTATAAAACATACGATTCCGAAGAGGGAGCCGTAAATCAGATTCAACTTGCTGAATTTCCTGATATAAAAACCGAAACCCCACCGCGTCGCCTGCAGCAGGACGACGAAGAGCAGGCTTCCCTTCCACGCGTTGCGCCAGCGCACGCGGACCGGTGAAAGATACCGGTAGCTCAGCGCCCCGCCGACGAACAGGATTCCCAGCAGGGCCGCGTCGGCCGCCGCCTCCAGCAGGAGATGGAACGCGGCGTTGAGCCCGAACGGAATGCGGCTCGTGAGAAGCGTAAGCCCACGCCACGCCGGCGGCACGAGAATCGCGCAGGAGGCGAGAAGCGTCAGCGAAAGCACCAGGGCGACGTGGAACGCCGCCCGGCTCCAGAACCGTTTTTTGGCCGGAACCCCCATCATGACGGCGAGCGAGGTGTGGACGGCCGCCGTCGCGGAGAACGACGCCAGGACGAGAAGGACCGTCCCCAGAATTCCGAACGTGGCCCCCGACGCGAACAGTCCCTCGAGCGCGTTGACGAGAGCCTGGCCGCCGTACGGAACGGCGTTCTGGAGGAAGGCGCGGAGCTGGGTGAACGGGAGCTCTCCCTTGCCGAGGAACATCGATGTCGCGGCGAACACGAGAAACAGGATCG
>CAYWOT010000071.1:0-5737 GCA_964459975.1 uncultured bacterium | reverse complement strand
GGACAGAAGGACGTTGAAAGCGACCGCGGCGCTGTACACCATCCCGTGGTTCCGGACGAAGCGCAAGGCGCCGTCCAGAACGACCTTCCCGATTCCGGGCCGGTTTCCCCTCATCGCTCCCGGTACAGGATGCGAATGGGCGATCCCTTGAATCCGAAGCGGTCCCGGATCTTGTTCTCGAGGTACCGCGTGTAGGAATCCGGAATCCCCTCCCGGTCCTTCAGGAATACGGTGAACGAAGGAGGGGTGACCCCGACCTGCGTGATGTAATACGCGCGGTTCCGTCCCCTTCGGGAGGGAATGGGAACCGAGTACAGAAAGGGGGACACCTTGCGGTTGATCGTCGAAGTCGGAATCCGGTGCCGGAACGATCCGAACGCCTCGTCGATCTTCTTGAAGAGCAGGGGAAGCCCTTTTCCCGTCACCGCGACGGTCGGGATGACGGCCGCGAACGCAGCGTAGTCGAGGCCCTCCCGGATGCCCCGGAGGCCCTGCCGCCGCTCCTCCTCGCCGTTCCACAGGTCGGCCTTGTTCGCCGCCACGACCACCGCCCGCTCCTCGAGCAGGACGTACCGCAGGACCTGGCGGTCCTGATGCGTCAGGCCCGCCGGTCCGTCCATCATCACGACCGCGACGTCGCATCGCTTCAGGGTGTCCAGGCTCTTGATCACCGCAACCTTCTCGAGGACGCCCACCGTTTTTCGCTTCGCCCGGATGCCCGCCGTATCGATGAACTGGTATTTCCGTCCCCCGTACTCCACCAGGACGTCCACCGCGTCCCGGGTGGTGCCCGGGATCTCCGAGGCGATGACGCGATCATATCCGGCCAGCGTGTTCACGAGGGTGGACTTGCCCACGTTCGGCCGCCCGAGGACGGAGACGCGGGGGACGCGCTCCTCGGAGTCGGGCGCCGACGGCCCGGAGCGGGGAACGAGCGGCACGATCGCGTCGAGCAGGTCGGAGACGCCGGTGCCGTGTTCGGCGGAAACGGGATATACGGTGTCCACGGCCAGTTCGTGGAACTGTTCGACCGTCTGCGCCCCTTCCCGGGTGTCCACCTTGTTCGCGGCGACGAAAAAGCGTTTCCTGCGCTCGCGGAGCATGCCCGCGATCTCCCGGTCCAGCGGAAGCACGCCGTCCCGCGCATCCACAAGGAAGATCACCACGTCGGACTCGTAGATCGCGCGCAGCACCTGCCCGCGAACCTTGGACAACAGGTCGCCCCGCTCCCCGGTCAGGTATCCGCCGGTATCCACCAGTCGGAAGCGCCTGTCCCCGTGCTCGGCCGGGTGGGAGACGAGATCGCGCGTGACCCCGGGCTCGCCGAAGGTGATCGATCTCCGCCTTCCCGTAATGCGGTTGAACAACGTCGATTTCCCAACGTTCGGCCGCCCGACGAGGGAGATCGTAAAGGTGGTCTCAGGCATATCCCAGCCGCTTGAGCATCGTGTCCTTCCGGGTCCAGTCCTTTTCGACCTTCACGAACAGGTCCAAGTATACCCGCATGCCGGTCTCGATCTCCAGTTCCCGTCGCGCGGCGGTCCCGAGGCGGCGCAGCATCCTTCCCCCCTGGCCGATCACCATCCCCTTCTGCGACTCCCGTTCCACGTAGATCTCCGCGCGGATGGAGATCAGGCCGCGGTCCGGCATCTCCCGGTATTCCTCGACGGCGACGGCCACGCTGTACGGAATTTCCGCGGAAAGGAACGCGAACACCTTCTCGCGGATGATCTCCTTGGCCAGGAACCGCATGGGGAGATCCGTGAGCTCGTCCTCCGGGTAAAAGGCGGGGCCATCCGGCAGGGTCGCGAACAGGTACGAGACGAAGTCGTCGACGCCGGTTCCCTTCGCCGCCGAAACCACGAATCCCCGCTCGTAGCGGCCACGCTCCATCAGCTCCCGCCGCCTTCGTTCCGCGGCACCGGCCTCCATCCGGTCGGCCTTGTTCACGGCGAGCAGCTGCGGCGCGGAAACGCGCTCCAGTACGCCGCGCAGGAGCGTTTCCTCCCTGCCTCCCACCAGGGGGCGGTCGTCCACGATATGGACGACGACGTCCGCCTCCCCCGCGATCCGCTCCGAGGTCCGGAGCATGTATTCGTTGAGACGCCGTCCGGCGTGGTGAATGCCCGGGCTGTCGAGAAAAACGATCTGTCCGCGCGGCTCGGAGTAGATTCCCGCGATCCGGTCCCGGGTCGTCTGCGGCTTGGATGTGACGATCGCGATCCGGGCCCCCAAGATCCGGTTGAGCAGGGTCGACTTCCCGACGTTGGGCCTCCCCAGGAGCGCCACGAACCCGGATTTCCGCTCCTTCGGCCCTTCCCCGGCCCCTTGCATGCCGTCACCCGTCCTCAGGGCCCTGGTCTCCTTTTCCCAGACGCCTCAACAGCCGTTCGGCGGCCTGCATCTCCGCCTCCTTTTTCGTGTTCCCCGTTCCCTGTTCCACCCTTCCGTCCTGCAACCGCGCCGACACGAGAAAGACCTGTGCGTGAGGAGGTCCCTGGGCGGATACGAGCCGGTACCGCGGCAGGCCGGTCCGATGCTTCTGGCACCACTCCTGCAGCCGGCTTTTCGCGTCGAACTCGGCGCAAAGGTTCTCGACCTCCTGCGCCGCGAACACGTGGCCGATGACGAAGGTGCGCGCCGCGTCGTACCCGCCGTCCAGGAAGATCGCGCCCGCGATCGCCTCCACCACGTCGGCCGTCATCCGGCGCGTCACTCCGCCGCCCTTGGTCCGGATCGCCGGATCGATATGCAGCGCGTCGGAGATCCCGATTCGCTCCCCGACGCGGACGAGGCTCCGGTTGTTGATCAGCGCCGACCGTGCCTTCGAGAGCACGCCCTCTTCGGCCGCAGGAAGGATCCGGTAGGTCTCCTCGGCGATGCACAGGTTGAGAACCGCGTCGCCCAGGTATTCGAGGCGCTGGTACGACTTCCGTCCGCCCGCGTCCGCCGTGGAGGCATGGCGAAGCGCCTCCTCCAGCAGGCTCGGCGTCCGGAACCGGTATCCGATCTTTCCCTCGATCCGCCTCGCGTCTTCGCTGGCGGAGCCGGCACCCACCGCCTATTCCCTCCGAATCCCCGTCAGGCACCCGTCGCGCTCCGTTACCACGATGACCGTGTGAAGCTCCCCGAGATCGGACTCGGTGCCCGCAAAACAGACCTCCTGGTAGTTCCCCGAGCGACCGGAGACTTCTCCCCGCCCGTCGTCCGCGCTCTCGGCCAGGACCTCGAGCCGTTCTCCGATCTGGCGCGCGCGGAACCGCTGCCGCATCGCCGCGTCGACAGCCCGCAGACGCGCTACCCTTCGCTTTTTCTCGGCGGCCGTCACGTCATCGGGCATCCGGGAGCTCGCCGTCCCGGGGCGCGCCGAATACGGAAACACATGAAGATAGCTCAACGGCGAGTCCTGAAGCAACCGGACCGTCTCTTCGAAATCGCGCGGCGTCTCTCCGGGAAACCCGGCGATCACGTCGCTTCCGAGGCAAAGGCCGGAAATCCGGGCGGCCGCCGCGCCCACGTTCCGTTCATACTCGGCGGCGCGGTACGGGCGGCCCATCCGGACGAGCGTGCGGTCGCACCCGCTCTGCAGGGGAACGTGGAGGTGCGCGCAAACCCGCCGGCTACCGGCGACGGTCTCGATCAGCTTCGGAGTGAGCTCCGCGGGCTCGATGGAGCTCAGGCGGATCCGAAGGCGACACGTCGCGTCCAATAGGCGCGTCACGAGCCCAGCCAGTGCGTCGGGTTTGCCCGATTCGGCCCCGTAGAGGCCGATATGGATCCCCGTCAGGACCAGTTCCCGCGCGCCTTCGTCTTCCGCCGCCTTCGCCCGCCCGATGATCTCCTCTTCCGGTTCGGACCGGCTCCCGCCGCGGGCCAGAGGCACCGCGCAATAGGCGCAGGAGAAGTCGCACCCGTCCTGGATCTTGAGGACCGTCCGCCGGCGTCCGAGAAGCAGCCCCGCCTCGAATTCGGAAAGCACGCGCGGCCCCGGTTCGTCGTGGCCGGCCAGCTCCCGAAGAATTCCCGCGAGAGGGGCCCGCGCATCGCCGCCGGCCGCCGTCGCTTCGATTCCCGCCCAGCGGTCCACCTCCGGGATCCCGGTTCGGGAGGAGCTCTGCGCGTAGCAACCCGCCAGGATGATGGTCGCGCCCGGGTTTTCCCGCCGTGCCCGCCGCGCCAGCACCCTGCTGTCCCGGTCGGCACGGTGCGTGACCGTGCAGCTGTTCACGACGACGACGTCCGCCCGCGCCGCGCCGGAGACGATGCGGAAGCCGCACGCGGCGCCCGTGCGGGCGATCGACACGGAGTCGGCGAAGTTCGCCTTGCACCCGACGGTCAGGACCTTGAGGCGCTTTCGCATTCGATCCAGCCGCCGCCGAGGACTTCGCTCCCGTCGTACAGGACAAGCGCCTGTCCCGGGGTGACGCTTCGCTGCGGGGAGTCGAACGCCACCTGGAGGCGGTCGCCGCGGACGCGAACCGTCGCCTGCGCGCCGAGATGCCGGAACCGCACCTTGGCCGTCGCACGGAACTCCGGGGCGGGCGGCGCACCGGAGACGAACGAGACCCGGCCGACGGCGGCCGACTCCGACTCGGTCTCGTCTTCCGTGCCCAGGACGATTTCGTTCTTCCCGGCGTCGATCGCGATGACGTACAACGGTTCCTTGGCCGCAATCCCGATCCCCTTGCGTTGGCCCACCGTGTACCGCAGGATTCCCTTGTGGACGCCGAGGACGTTTCCGCGGACGTCGACGAACCGCCCTTCCCTCTCGCGGATGCCGCTCCGGTTCAGGAAGTCGGCGTACGACTCGTCGGTGACGAAACAGATGTCCTGGCTCTCCCGTTTTTCGCCGACCGGAAGCCCCGCCTCCGCGGCGAGGCGCCGGACCTCCTCCTTGCGCATCTCCCCGACCGGGAAACGGATTCTGCGGAGCCGCTCGGACTCGAGCGAAAACAGGAAGTAGGACTGGTCCTTGGACCCGTCGGACGCGGCGAAGAGGCGGCACCGCCCCGCCGGATCCCTTCGGATCACCGCGTAATGGCCGGTCGCCACGCCGTCGGCTCCGACCTCGTCCGCCTTGCGGAGCAGAGCGCGGAACTTGAGGTGCTCATTGCACAGAATGCAGGGGTTCGGCGTTCTCCCCGACGTGTACTCCCGGACGAAGGGATCGATCACCTCCCGGCGGAACTCGTCGCGGAGGTTGAGCACGTAATAGGGGATGCCGAGGACATCGCAGACGCGGCGGGCATCGTACAGGTCGTCGAGCGAACAACAGGTCCCCTCCCGATCCTTCGTTACGTGGGAAAAATCGTACAGGTCCATCGAGACCCCGATCACCTCCCAGCCCTCACGCTGCAGGAGAAAGGCGGCAACCGACGAATCGACGCCTCCCGAAAGCGCCGCGAGAATCCGTTTCCCTTTCATCGCATCTTCGCTTCCTTCGTCGCCGGATGGAGCGGAGACAGCGCCCGGAGCTTCGTCACGACCGTTTCGACGGCGTCGACCGCGTAGTCGACGTCGGCGTCGGTGTTCCCGAACCCCAGACTGAATCGGAGCGCGCCCTGCGCGTCGGTGGGGTCGACGCCCATGGCGGTGAGAACCGGTGACGGCTCCATCGACCCCGACGTGCAGGCGGAGCCCGACGAACAGGCGATCCCCATCATGTCCAGGTTGAGGAGCATCGCTTCTCCCTCCACGAAACGGAACGAGATGTTGGCCGTATTCGGAAGACGGTCCG
>CAYWOT010000070.1:3786-10274 GCA_964459975.1 uncultured bacterium | reverse complement strand
ACCACCACCGCGGGGCCGAGAAGATGGGAGAGCGCCAGTCCTGGCACACGTTCATTCCCTACACCGACCGCATCGACTACCTTGGCGGCGTCATGAACAACCTGGCGTACCTGCTGGCCGTCGAAAAGCTCGCCGGGATCCGCGTGCCGGAACGGGCGGAGACGATTCGCGTGATGCTCTGCGAGCTGTTCCGCATCGCAAGCCACCTGGTGTGGTACGGGACGTTCGCCCAGGACGTCGGCGCCCTGTCCCCGGTCTTCTACATGTTCACCGACCGGGAGCGGATCTTCGGAATCATCGAGGCGATCTGCGGGGGGCGGATGCACCCGAACTGGTTTCGGATCGGAGGAGTCGCCCAGGACCTGCCGCAGGGATGGGACAAGGTGGTCGGGGAATTCCTGGCCTATTTCCCGCCCCGCCTGGCCGAATACGACCGGATGGTCATGCGCAACCGGATCTTCCAGGCGCGGACCCGGGGCATCGGCGCGTATTCGGCCGACGAGGCGATCGAATGGGGCGTCACCGGTCCCGGCCTGCGCGCATGCGGGATGGAGTGGGACTTCCGCAAAAAACGGCCGTACTCCGGATACGACCGGTTTGCGTTCGACATTCCCACGGCGCAGCGCGGCGACTGTTTCGACCGGGCGGTGGTGCGGGTGGAAGAGATGCGCCAGAGTCTCCGGATCATCGAGCAGTGCAGGAACGACATGCCGGACGGAGCCTACAGGGCGGACCACCCCCTCGCGACTCCTCCCCGGAAAGAACGGACGATGCACGACATCGAGACGCTGATCACCCATTTCCTCGCCGTAAGCTGGGGGCCCGTCATTCCCCCCGGCGAGGGATTCGCGGGGATCGAGGCGACCAAGGGAAGCAACGGCTACTACCTGGTGAGCGACGGGGGGACGATCCCCTACCGGGTGCGGATCCGGACGCCGTCGTTCCCCCACATGCAGATGGTCCCGAAGCTGTCCCGGGGACACATGGTTCCCGACCTGCTCGCGATCCTGGGAAGCGTCGACTACGTGCTGGCGGACGTCGACCGGTGAGCGCCGGGCCGGGGCCGCCGCAGGGAGAAGGGCATTGCTGACCGCCGAAGAAACGCGCGACATCGAGGAGGAGCTCAAGGCCTACCCCTTGCGGCGCGCCGGCGTGATCGAGGCGCTCAAGGTGGTGCAGAAGCGGCGGGGATGGGTGTCCGACGAGAGCGTCCGGGACGTCGCCGGACTGCTGAACCTGTCGCCGGAGGAGGTCGACGGCGTGGCCACCTTCTACAACCTCATTTTCCGCCGGCGGGTGGGTCGGCACGTCATCCTCCTGTGCGACAGCGTGAGCTGCTGGGTGATGGGGTACGAAGGGTTGCGGGAGCACCTCGCCGGACGCCTGGGCATCCGGATGGGCGAGACGACCTCCGACGACCGGTTCACGCTCTTGCCGATCGTGTGCCTGGGCGCTTGCGACGTGGCTCCCGCGATGATGGTGGACGACGACCTCCACGGGAACCTGACGCCGGAGAGGATCGACGAGATCCTCGACCGGTACCCTTAAAGAGCGGGACGAAGACTCCCCCGGAAGGAACCGAAAACGGATGGAAAAGCCACTGACCGGAACCCTGCGCCCCGACGGCTTGCCCCTGTCCGTGGCCGAGTACGAGGGAACGGGAGGCTACGGCGCCCTGCGCAAGGCGCTGAAATCGATGTCCCCGCAGGACGTAACCCGGACGGTTACGGAATCGAACCTGCGCGGCCGGGGCGGGGCCGGGTTCCCCACCGGGAAGAAATGGAGCTTCGTGCCGATGGGCGACGAGGCTCCGAAGCGGAAGTACCTGGTGTGCAACGCCGACGAGATGGAGCCCGGTACCTTCAAGGACCGGGTGCTCCTCGAGGGGAACCCCCACCTTCTCATCGAAGGAATGATCCTGAGCGCGTACGCGATCGGGGCGGATACGGCATACCTGTTCCTGCGCTGGGAGTACAAGCGGGCGGCCGCGACGCTGTCGAAGGCGATCTCCGAAGCGCGCGGAAAAGGATACCTGGGGCGGAATATCCTGGGCACGGGCTTCGCCCTGGACCTGCACCTCCACACGAGCGCGGGGCGCTACATGTGCGGAGAAGAGACCGGCCTTCTGAGCTCGCTCGAGGGGAAGCGGGCCACACCCCGCGCCAAGCCCCCCTACCCCGGCGTCTGCGGACTCTTCGGGAAGCCCACCGTGGTGAACAACGTCGAGACTCTCTGCAACGTCGGCCCGATCGTGGAGCGCGGCGCCGATTGGTTCCGGCGTTTGAGTCGCAGCGACGACGCCGGGACCAAGATCTACGGCGTGAGCGGGAGGGCCCGCAGGCCGGGGTGGTGGGAGCTTCCGATGGGGACGACGGCGGGCGAAATCGTGTGGGAGCACGCGGGCGGAATGGCCGACGGATACCGGTTTCGCGGGGTCATCCCCGGCGGCGCGTCGACCGAATTCCTCGTCGAGAAGCAACTGGACGTGAAGATGGACTTCGATTCCCTCTCGAAGGTCGGCAGCCGCCTGGGAACGGGCACGATGATTCTCCTCGACGACCGGACCTGCCCCGTCGGGATGGTGCACAACCTGGAGATGTTCTTCGCCCGGGAGTCGTGCGGGTGGTGCACGCCGTGCCGCGACGGCCTGCCTTGGGTCGAGCGGATCCTGAAGGCCCTGGAAGACGGCCGGGGCGAGCCGGGCGACCTGGAGCTGCTCTCCATGCACGCCCGGTTTCTGGGCCCCGGACACACGTTCTGCGCCCTTGCGCCGGGCGCGGTGGAGCCCCTCCAGAGCGCGTTGACCCATTTTCGGGAGGATTTCGAGACCCACATCCGCGAGAAGCGGTGCCCGTGGAGATGACCGATGCCCGTGATCGTCGTTGACGGCAGGGAGTACGAGGTGAAGGAGGGGCAGAACCTGCTCCACGCGTGCCTGTCGCTCGGCCTCGACCTTCCCTATTTCTGCTGGCACCCCGCGATGCACTCCGTGGGCGCGTGCCGCCAGTGCGCCGTCAAGCAGTTCCACGACGAGAACGACACGAAGGGCCGGATCGTCATGGCCTGCATGACCGCCGTGGAGGACGGAATCCGGATCTCCATCGACGACCCGGAGGCCAGGGACTTCCGCTCGAGCGTGATCGAGTGGCTGATGGTCGGACACCCCCACGACTGCCCCGTCTGCGACGAAGGGGGGGAGTGCCATCTCCAGGACATGACGGTCATGGCCGCCCACAACTACCGGAGATACCGCTTCCGGAAGAGGACGTTCCCCAACCAGGATCTGGGGCCCTTCGTGAACCACGAGATGAACCGCTGCATCGCGTGCTACCGCTGCATCCGCTTTTACCGGGACTACGCGGGAGGCCGCGACCTCGCCGTCCTGTCCGCCCACCACCACGTCTATTTCGGACGCCACGAGGACGGCGTCCTCGAGAACGTCTTCAGCGGCAATCTCGTGGAGGTCTGTCCGACCGGCGTGTTCACGGACAAGACCCTGAAGGCCCATTTCACCCGGAAATGGGACCTCACGACGGCGCCTTCGGTCTGCGTCCACTGCGGAACGGGGTGCAACACGATCCCCGGCGCCCGGTACGGCGAAATGCGCCGGATCCGCAACCGATACCACGGGCAGGTGAACGGGTACTTCCTTTGCGACCGCGGGCGTTTCGGCTACGGGTTCGTGAACGGCAACGGCCGCGTCCGGCGCCCCGCCTTTCGCCCGGGGCGCGGCGACGCCCTGCGTCCGGCCGGACCGGAAGATATCGCAGACGTGCTGGGGCGCATCGGCACCGGCGACTGCCGGGCGATCGGGATCGGCTCTCCGAGGGCGTCGCTCGAAGCGAATTTCGCGCTCCGGACGCTCGTCGGACCCGACCGGTTCTTTTCCGGCCTGTCGGAACCCGAGGCGCGCGCCGTTTCCGCCGCGATCGACGTCCTGCGGAGCGGACCCGCGCCCGCCGCCTCCGTTCTCGACGCGGAAACCTCCGACGCCGTGTTCCTTCTGGGCGAGGACGTCGGCAGCACGGCGCCCCGCCTCGCCCTGGCCCTTCGGCAGTCGGTGCTCCAGGCGCCCAGGAACATCGCGCGCAAGCTCGGGATCCCCGACTGGCACGACGCCGCGGTGCGGGACGCGATCCAGGACGAGCGAGGCCCGCTCTACGTCGCATCCTCCTGCGCGACGCGGCTCGACGACATCGCCGCGCGGACCTTCCGGGCGGCGCCCCCCGACCTCGCGCGCCTGGGCTTCGCCGTGGCGCACGCGGTCCGGGCCGATACGCCCGCCGTCCCGGCGCTTGACGAGGAGATGGGCTCCCTGGCGGCCGCCGTCGCCCGGGACCTCGCGGCCGCCCAACGGCCCCTCGTGGTCTCCGGCGCCGCGTCGGGGGGCGAAACCCTGATCCGCGCGGCCGCGAACGTGGCGTGGGCCCTTCGCGCGGAAGGCCGTCCGGCCGCCCTGTACCTCGCGCTTCCCGAATGCAACAGCATGGGCGCGGGCCTCCTCGGCGGGGCAAGCCTGGACGCCGCTTTCCGCGCCGTCGCGGAAGGCGAAGCGGACACCGTCGTCATCCTGGAGAACGACCTGTACCGGCGGGCCGCGCCCCGCCGCGTCGACGCGTTCCTCTCGGCGGCGAAACGGGTCATCGTCCTCGACCACACCCTGCACGATACCGCGGCGAAGGCGGACCTCGTCCTCGCGGCCGGGACCTTCGCCGAATCGAGCGGAACCCTGATCAGCAGCGAAGGGCGCGCCCAGCGGTTCCTGGGGGTGATCCCCCCCGGTGGAGAGGTCCGGGAAAGCTGGCACTGGCTGCGCGCCGCGCTCGGCGCGGCCGGACGACCGGAAGGGAAGGCGTGGGCGACGCTTTCCGACGTGGCCGCGGCCTGCGCCGCCGCCGTCCCGGTCCTCGCGCGCGTTCCGGAGGCGTCGCTTCCGCCAAGTTTCCGTGTACAGGGACAGAAGATCCCGCGCGAACCCCGCCGGTTCAGCGGGCGCACGGCGATGCACGCCCAAGACAGCGTCCACGAGCCGAAACCGCCCGACGACCCGGATTCCCCCCTTTCCTACACGATGGAGGGATATCCGCAATATCCTCCGTCGCCCCTCATCCCCCGGTACTGGGCCCCGGGCTGGAACTCCGTGCAGGCGCTCAACAAGTTCCAGAGCGAGGTCGGGGGGCCTCTTCGCGGCGCGCCCCCCGGAGTGCGGCTTCTCGCTCCCGCCGCGCCCGCGGAGCCTCCGCGCCGGCTTGGAGACGTTCCGCCCCGCTTCGAGCCGCGGTCCGACGCCTTTTTCGTAATCCGCCTCCACCACGTCTTCGGGTCCGAGGAGCTGAGCGCCCTGGCCCCGCCCGTGGCCCGGCGGTCGCCCGGCCCGTATCTCGCCGTCCGACCCGACGACGCGGAGCGGCTGGGGTTGCCCGAAGGACCCGTCGCGGTCCTGGGGCTCGGGGACAGCGAGTTCGTGCTGCCCGTCGCGTACCGCGCCGATCTTCCGCCGGGCGTCGCCGGGGTTCCCGCCGGAATGACCGCGGTCCCGGATGTCCCGCTTCCGGCGTGGGGAACGATATCGAAGGGGCCGGTGTCGTGAGCGCGACCGCGCACGCCGTCCTCACCATCGTGGGGGTCCTGGCAGGCGCCCTGACCATCGCGGCCGGTCTCATCTGGCTCGAACGCAGGCTCCTGGGGCTGTTCCAGGACCGCTACGGGCCGAACCGGGTCGGGCCGTTCGGCCTTCTGCAGCCCATGGCAGACGCGATCAAGCTGTTCACCAAGGAAGACTGGATCCCGCCCTTCGCGGACCGCCCGGTCTTCGTCCTGGCCCCCGCGGTGATCGTGGCCACGGTGCTGATGTCGTTCGTCGTGGTCCCCGTGAGTCCCGGAATCGGCATCGCAAACCTGAACATCGGGCTCCTGTTTTTCCTCGCGATGTCTTCCCTGGGCGCCTACAGCGTCGTCCTGGCGGGCTGGGCGTCGAACAACAAGTACGCCCTCCTGGGCGCGCTGCGGGCCTCCGCGCAGATGTTCGCCTACGAAGTGTTCATGGGACTCTCCCTGATGGGGACGGTCATGCTGGCCGGGTCGTTCAGCCTGCGGGACATCGTGCTCGCGCAGCGGCAGATGTGGTTCTGCGTCCCCCAGGCCGCGGGGCTGGTGATCTTCCTCATCGCGGGGATCGCGGAGACCCACCGTCTCCCGTTCGACATCCCCGAGGCGGAGAGCGAGCTCGTGGCCGGGTTCCACTCGGAGTACTCCGGGATGAAGTTCGGCATGTTCTTCCTGGGCGAATATCTCGGCATCACGCTCATCTCCGCGCTGACGGCGACGCTCTTCTTCGGCGGCTGGCTGGGGCCGTTTCTGCCCCCGGTGGTCTGGTTCGCCCTCAAGACCTTCGCGTTCCTGTGCTTCTTCATCCTGCTGCGGGCCTCGCTTCCGAGGCCGCGCTACGACCAGCTGATGGCGTACGGATGGAAGATCATGCTTCCGCT
>CAYWOT010000070.1:0-3776 GCA_964459975.1 uncultured bacterium | reverse complement strand
TCAACCTGGTCGTGACCGGGGGCATCATCGTCGCGCACGGAGGCGGACTCCGGTGATCGGCAGCGCGCTGCAGACCATGTGGGACGTCTTCCTCCACGCCTTTCGGCGCCGGGCGACGATCCAGTACCCGGAGGAAAAGGCCTATCTCCCTCCACGCTGGAGGGGAAGGATCATCCTCGCCCGCGACCCCGACGGCGGAGAGCGGTGCGTGGCGTGCTACCTGTGCGCGGTGGTCTGCCCCGTGGACTGCATCGCCCTCCAGGCGACGGAGGACGAGCACGGAAGGCGGTATCCGGAGTTCTTCCGGATCAACTTCTCCCGGTGCATCTTCTGCGGGTTCTGCGAGGAAGCCTGTCCCACGTACGCGATCCAGCTGACGCCGGACTTCGAGATGAGCGAGTATCGCCGGGAGGATCTCGTGTACGAGAAGGAGGATCTCCTGATCCACGGACCGGGAAAGTACCCGGGGTACGACTTCTACCGGGTCGCGGGGATCGCGATCGGCGGCAAGGACAAAGGCGAGTCGGAGAACGAGGACCCGCCGGCGGATCCGAAGGACCTCCTCCCGTGAGGGCCGCGCGGTGAACGCCATCTTCTACATCGCGTCGGCGGTGGCCGTTTTTTCCACGGTGATGGTGGTGACCCGCCGCGTCGCGGTGCACGCGCTGCTCTATCTCGTCGTGTCGCTCCTGTCGGTGGCGCTCGTCTTCTTTCTGCTGGGGGCGCCGTTCCTCGCCGCACTGGAAGTGATCCTCTACGCCGGCGCAATCATGGTGCTGTTCGTCTTCGTCGTCATGCTGCTGAATCTGGGCAGGGCGGCGGCCGCCCAGGAGACGAGGCTCCTCGAAGGCCGGACATGGGCCGGCCCGGTGATCCTCGCGGCACTGCTGCTCCTCGAGGTCGTCTGCGTGGCCACGGGATCGGTCGGCCCGCCGCAGGCCGTGCACTCCCTGGGGCCCGAACGGCTGGGGGCCGCTCTCTTCGGCCCCTACCTGCTGGGGGTCGAGATCGCCTCGTTCCTGCTGCTCGCCGGGCTGGTCGGCGCCTGCCATCTCGGCCGGTCGGCCGACGGCGGAGGCGGGTGAGCCGCCGTGGCCTCCGTCCCCATGGAACACGGACTCGTGCTCGCGGGCACCCTGTTCGCGATCGGGCTGGCCGGCCTGCTCGCGCGGCGCAACGTCCTGTTCCTCCTGATGTCGATCGAGATCATGCTCAACGCCGCGGGGCTCGCCTTCGTCGTGGGCGCCGCGCACTGGTCCGAGGTCGACGGACAGGTCATGTTCATCTTCGTCCTGACGATGGCGGCGGCCGAGGTGTCGATCGGACTGGCCCTCGTCCTGCGGATGTACCACCGCCTCAAGACGCTCGACGCGGATGCGGCGAGCACCATGGGTGGATAGGATGCTCTCCGCGCTCTGGCTCGTGCCCCTTCTGCCGTTGGCGGGATTCGCGGTGCTGGCGCTTTTCGGAGGTCGCCTCCGCCGACCCGCCGCGGCGGCGGTCGGCGTGGGATCGGTCGGCATGTCCGCCGTCGTGTCCGCCGCCGTAGCGTTCTCGTTTCTCGCCACGCCGCCCCCCGGGAACGCGTACCGGGAGACGCTCTGGACCTGGTTCCACACGGCGGGATCGCACGTGGGGATCGGACTGTACCTGGACGCCCTCTCGCTGGTGATGACGCTCGTCGTCACGTTCGTCGGCTTCCTCATCCACCTGTACTCCGCCGAATTCATGGAAGAGGACGAAGGATTCAGTCGATTTTTCGCCTACATGAACCTGTTCGTGGGCGCGATGCTCACCCTGGTGCTCGCCGACAACCTTCTCCTCCTGTACCTCGGATGGGAGGGCGTGGGCCTGTGCAGCTACCTCCTGATCGGATTCTGGTACCGGGACCCGGCCAACGGCGCGGCGGCCCGGAAGGCCTTCCTCGTCACCCGGGTGGGCGACGCGGCGCTCGCGGTCGGGCTGTTTCTCCTGTTCGCAAACCTGGGCACCCTGGAGATCCAGGAGGTGATGCGCAGGGCGGCGGCCCACTGGGTCGTCGGGGAGGGGGCGGCGGTCGCGGCCGCGGCGCTCCTACTCGGCGGGGCCGTCGGCAAGTCGGCCCAGCTCCCCCTGCAGACGTGGCTGCCGGACGCGATGGCCGGCCCGACCCCGGTCTCCGCCCTGATCCACGCGGCGACCATGGTGACCGCCGGCGTCTACCTGATCGCGCGGACCCACGGACTGTTCGAACTGGCTCCCGCGGTCCAGTCCGCCGTGGCCGTGATCGGCGCGCTGACGCTGCTTCTTGGCGGGATGTGCGCCCTGACCCAGAAGGACATCAAACGGATTCTCGCCTACTCGACGATCAGCCAGATCGGGTACATGTTCCTGGCGCTCGGCGTCGGGGCATGGGCGGCGGCCATCCTCCATTTCATGGCCCACGCCTTCTTCAAGGCCCTCCTGTTCCTGGGCGCCGGGGCGATCATCCAGGCTCTGCACCACGAGCACGACATCTTCCGGATGGGCGGCCTGCGCAAGGCTCTGCCCGTAACCTACTGGACGTTCCTCGCGGCGAGCGCGTCGCTTGCGGGATTCCCCCTCGTGACCGCCGGGTTCTACAGCAAGGACGCGATCCTGTGGGCCGCGTGGTCGTCGCCGCAGGGAAGCGCATGGCTGTGGGCCGCGGCGTGGACGGGGGCGCTCCTCACCGGAATCTACATCTTCCGCGCGGTGT
Organism: uncultured bacterium; assembly: GCA_964459975.1. Lineage (GTDB taxonomy): Bacteria > Desulfobacterota > Deferrimicrobia > Deferrimicrobiales > Deferrimicrobiaceae > CSP1-8. The sequence goes on along the minus strand of CAYWOT010000070.1, from coordinate 1,060 downwards.
TCCTCGTCTTCTTCGGCGAGGTTCGGCAGCAGCCGACCCGGACGCCGGGAATCCGCATCCGCCTCCCCCTCGTGGCGCTGGGCGTCCTGTCGGTCGTGGCCGGTTTTCTCGAGATCCCCCGGACCCTGGGGGGCTTCACGCCGTTCTCGGACTTTCTCCGGACCGCGCTTCCCGCCCAAGCGTCCTCCGCCGCGGGCCCGGGGGCGGAGAGCGTCCTGCAGCTGCTGGCGTCGTTCGCCTCCCTGGCCGGGATCGCCGTCGCCTATTATCTGTTCCGGCGGGCTCCCGAGCTCGCCGACAGGATGGCGCGAACGCCCGCGGGCGCCGCGGTGCACCGGTTCTGGTTTTCCGGCCTTGGGTTCGACCGGCTCTATGACGCGCTCCTGGTGCAGCCGTTTCTGTCGGCCGCGCGGAGCAACCGCGGCGATTTCCTCGACACCTTTCCCCTGGCCGTCGCGTGGACGTCGCAGCTGTTCTTCCGTTTCCTCCGGGCGACGCAGACCGGACAGGTGCGGCTGTACGCGAAAGTGGTGGCGGCCGGCACGGTGCTCGTCGCCGCCGTGGTGCTCCTGTCATGATCCTCGTGGCGCTCATCGCCATCCTGCTCGCGGCCGGCCTGGCGGCATGGTTCCTGGAGCGGTTCGGCGCTCGCTGGTCGAGGGGGGCGTGCCTGGCGGGACTCACGGCCGACTTCGTGCTCCTGGTCGTCCTCTGGGCCGGCGCGCCGTACGGCGCCGGCGCAGGACGCTGGATGGCGCAGGTCTCGTGGGCGTGGATCCCCCGGTTCGGCATCGGCGTGCACCTCGCCATGGACGGCCTGAGCCTGCTCCTGGCCGTTCTCACGGTGTTTCTGGGCGCCGCCGCCGTGGTCTCCTCCTGGACCGAGATCACCGAGCGCGTCGGCTTCTTCCATTTCCACCTGATGTGGGTCCTTGCGGGAGTCCTGGGCGTGTTCTTCTCCCTGGACCTGTTTCTCTTCTACTTCTTCTGGGAACTGATGCTCGTGCCGATGTACTTCCTCATCGCGATCTGGGGACACGAAAACCGCACCTACGCGGCG
>CAYWOT010000069.1:0-10322 GCA_964459975.1 uncultured bacterium | reverse complement strand
AGTTTTCGTACATCGAAAAGTTCCTGATCATCCTGCTCGCCATGACGGTCATCGCCTCCCTGTCGAAGAACCTGCTGATCGGGATCTTCAGCGGGACCCTCGGCATCTGGCTGAGCCTGATCGGCACCTACGACATCTCGGTGGGGGGCAACGGCAAGACCCGGCTGATGTTCGACTTCATGGTCCCGTATCTGGAAATCGGCTTCTCGCTCCTGCCCGTGCTCATCGGCCTCTTCGGCCTGGTGATGATCCTGGAGGAGGCGGAGAAGGGGTATCCGCCGCAGGCGTCGGGCGACGCCTTGAGCCTTTCGGCGCGCGCCCGGTTCTCCCTGAGCGTCTTCAAGGGGCAGATCATAAACCTTTTCCGGTCGGCCAGCATCGGCACCTTCGTCGGCATGCTCCCCGGCATCGGCGGCAGCGCCGCCTCGGTTCTCTCCTACACGCAGGCGAAGAACTTCTCCCGGGAGCCGGAGAAGATGGGGACGGGCGTGCCCGAAGGCGTCATCGCCTCGGAAGCCTCCAACAACGGCCTGACCGGCGGGGCCCTCATCCCGCTGTTGTCCCTGGGCATCCCCGGCGACAGCACCACCGCGGTGCTGATCGGCGCCTTCACGCTCCAGGGGATCCAGGTGGGGCCGCTCTTCATCGGCGAGCACCTCCCGGTCTGGCACCAGATCGTGGCCGCGCTTCTGGTGGCGAACCTGATCATGTTCGCGGTCATGTTCTTCGCCATCAAGTACGTCGCCAAGGTCATCACCGTGCCGAAGTACATCCTCTATCCGATCATCGTCGTGATGTGCGTGGTCGGCGGCTACGCCATCAACTACGGCATCATGTTCGACGTCTGGACGCTGCTTCTGTTCGGCGTCTTCGGGTGGGCGGCGCAGAAGGTCGGCATCGAGATCGTCCCCTTGATCATCGGCTTCATCCTCGGGAAGTCGGCGGAGGTCTATTTCGTCAAGAGCCTCGAATCCTTCGGCACCCTGACGATCTTCTTCACCAAGAGCCCGATCGCCGTCGCGCTCTGGGTGCTGATTCTCGTGTCGCTCGTGTTTTCGGTCTATACGAGCGTCAAGAGCAAGCGGGAAAACAAAGGGCCCGGGAAGGACGGTTGACGGGCAGCCGTTTTTCGACCGGCGCAGGGCAAGGAGCGGCAGATGGCAGGAAACGGGGCCGGATATCGGACGATCCAGGTCGATGAGCGGGACAACGTCGCGATCGTGGTCCATTCCGGCGGTCTGAAAACGGGAGACCTGCTCGATAACGGCATCCGGTTGGTCGACGACGTCCCCCAGGGACACAAGGTGGCCCTCGTCCGCCTTCCCGCCGGCGCCCCGATCCTCCGGTACGGCGAGGTCATCGGGCACGCCGCCCGGGAGATCGCGCGCGGGCAATGGGTTCACGAAGGGCTGGTCACGATGCCGGAGCCTCCGCGGCTCGCGGAGATCCCGCTTGCGCCCCGTCCGGCCCGGCCGCTCGAGCCGCTTACGGGCTACCGGTTCGAGGGGTTTCGGAACGCGGACGGATCGGTGGGCACCCGGAACCTCCTGGGCATCTGCACCAGCGTTCAGTGCGTCGCCGGGGTGGCCAACCACGTCGCGCGGCGGATCCGCGAGGAACTCCTGCCGAAATTCCCGAACGTCGACGACGTGGTCGTCCTCAACCACGCCTACGGCTGCGGAGTGGCGATCCGGGCGCCCGCGGCGGTCATCCCGATCCGCACGTTGCGGAACCTGGTCCGCAATCCCAACCTGGGCAACGACGTGCTGGTGCTGGGGTTGGGTTGCGAAAAACTCGATCCGGGGCGGCTCGTCCGGGATCCGGCGAAGGACACCGTCCTGACGCTGCAGGACGAGGCGTTCGTCGGCTTCCGGGGAATGGTCGAAGGCATCCTCGAGGCGGCCGAGCGCAAGCTTGCGGACTTGAACCGGCGCCAGAGGGAGAGCTGCCCGGCCTCGGGACTGGTGGTCGGCCTGCAGTGCGGGGGCAGCGACGCCTTTTCCGGCGTCACCGCCAACCCGGCGGTCGGCTTCGCCGCGGACCTGATCGTGCGCGCCGGGGGCACGGTGATGTTCTCGGAGGTCTCCGAGGTCCGCGACGCCGTCCAGCTGCTGGTGCCTCGCGCCGCCGACGCGGAAACGGCGAAGGCGCTGATCCGGGAGATGGCCTGGTACGACCGCTACCTGGAACTCGGCGAGGTGGACCGCAGCGCAAACACCACCCCGGGCAACAAGCAGGGGGGGCTGGCCAACATCGTCGAAAAATCGCTCGGCTCGATCGTGAAATCGGGCACCAGCCCGATCGTCGAGGTGGTTCCTCCCGGCGAGCGGGTGACCAGGAAAGGTCTGGTCTTCGCCGCGACCCCGGCCTCCGACTTCGTCTGCGGCACTCTGCAACTGGCGGCCGGGATCAACCTGCAGGTCTTCACCACGGGACGCGGCACCCCCTACGGTCTGGCCATGGCCCCGGTGCTCAAGGTTTCCAGCCGCACCGACCTGACCCGGCGCTGGCACGACCTGATCGACCTGGACGCCGGACGCATCGCCGAGGGCGAGGCGAGTATCGACGAAGTCGGATGGGAGCTGTTCCGGATGATTCTGGACGTCGCCGGCGGCCGGAAGGCCGTCGCCGCGGACCGGCTCGGCCTGCACAACGACCTGGTCCTCTTCAACCCGGGGCCGGTGACGTAGTCCGGTTCCGAACACTCGAACAGCCGTTTCGGAGGATTCCCCCGTGCCTGCCAACGGTCTCAAGGATTCCATCGCGTCGGTCAAGTTCAGCAAGGTCAGACTTCCGCTCAAGATTTCGGTGAGCGACGCCAAGGTGGCGACCGGCCGTCAGGCGCCGCTCAACGATGTCGCGCTGCTGTTCGCCGAGATACGAAGCGCCCAAGGGGTGGCCGGCATGGGGTTCAGCTACGCGTTGCGCGTCGGCGGCGAGGGGCAGTATGCCCACGCCTGCGAGCTTGCGCCCTTGCTCGTAGGGGACGATCCCAGCGACATCTCCCGGATCTGGGACCGGATGCTCTGGGCCGGGGCGACCGCCGGCCGCAGCGGAATCTCGGTCCAGGCGATGGCCGCCGTCGACATCGCCCTCTGGGACCTCAAGGCCCGGCGCGCCGGGCTTCCGCTCTCCAAATTGATCGGTCGCTTTCGCGACTCGGTTCGCTGCTACAACACGTCGGGCGGCTATCTGCAGGCGCCGATCGAAGAGGTCCTCGAGAAGGCCGACCGGTCGCTGGAACGCGGCATCATGGGCGTGAAGCTCAAGGTCGGCCAGCCCGACGGCATGGCCGACTTCCGGCGGGTCGAACGGGTGCGGAAGCATCTGGGGGACGGCGTGCCGATCATGGTCGATGCCAATCAGCAGTGGGACTTTCCCCGGGCGCTTCGCTTCGGCCGAAGCGTGGAGCCGTTTCACCTCGTGTGGATCGAAGAGCCGTTGAACGCATACGACGTCGAGGGGCACGCCGCCCTGGCGGCGGCGCTCGATACGCCCGTGGCGACGGGGGAGATGCTCTCGTGCGAAAGCGACATCGCGGCGTTTGTCCGGTCCCGCGCCCTGGATATCGTCCAGCCCGACGCGCCGCGCCTCGGCGGGATCACCCCGTTCCTCAGGGTCGCGGATCTGGCGGCGGCGGCCAACCTGGCGATGGCGCCGCATTTCGTGATGGAGATCCATGTCCATCTCGCCGCGTGCTATCCCACGGAGCCCTGGGTGGAGCACTTCGAATGGCTGGAGCCGCTGTTCAACGAAAGGCTGGCGATTCGGGACGGGCGCATGGAGGTCCCCGCCGGTCCCGGTCTCGGATATACGTTGAGCGACCGGATGCGCGGGTGGACCGTGGAGACCGCCGAATTCAAGGCCTGACGCCGTCGGGCAGGCCGCCGGAGCGTTCGAATCCATTCCGCCCGACGTTGCCGCCCGTGATCGGCAAAGGAGTTTTCGGCCATGAGAACGGAAGATGCGCTGGGATCGCTCCGGACGTTCTGGAAATCCGAGATCGTCGCCGGCACGTTGTACGGGGTTCTGGCCCGACGATATCGGGATCCCGTCCGGAAGGAAGCGATCGCGAAATTGGGGGAGATGGAGCTGGCCCATGCCAACGTCTGGCGTCACATCGCGAAGGAGGTCTACGACGTCTCGTTCGAGGACTCGCTTTCCTTGAAGCTCGACATCGCGTTCATGAAGGTCCTTTCGGCGACGCTCCCGCTGACCATCTTTCTTCATTACATGGAGCACCAGGAACGGAACGCGATTCTGGAATATTCCAGACTGCTCGAAGCGTTCCGGGATCACGAGAACGTTCCGAAGATGATCACCCACGTGATCCGACAGGAGATCGGGCACGAATGGCAGATGATGGAGCAGGTCGCCGACAAAGGGTCGTATATCGGAAAGGCCAAGGAAGCGATCCATGGAATGGCCGCCGGCGTCATCGAGACGCTGGGCCTGGTGATCGGCCTGCTGGCGGCGCACGCGACGACGCGGATCATCGGCCTCACGGGGTTGATCGCCACGATCGGCGGACTGATCGCGGTGATTTCGGTCTCCTACATTTCCGCGAAAGGGCACTACGACCTCTACGAGGGGGCGATCGGCGAGCTGAGCATCAAGAGGGAGATCCATCCCGCGGCGTTGAGAGGGGAGATCGAAAACGCTCTCGCCGGGCAGGGCATCGGCGGCGAGACCGCGAAAACCATGATGGACGCCGTCGGGGAGGACGTGGGGGTGCTGACCAACCTGCTCAAGGCGGTCAAGTCGCTCGGAGAGGGTGTCGTGCCCAAGGAGGCCGTCGCGACCACCAGCGCGTTTTTCATTATGGGGACCCTGCCGATTCTGGTTCCTTTTTTCGTCGGATCGGCGTGGGAGTCGGACCCCGTGATTCCCGGAATCGTCGCGTTCGTTTTGGCAATTGTCGTGATTTCGGTCGCCGGCCTCTTTATCGGAGTGTTGTCGGGGAAGAAGATCTCCGAAAAGATCGCCCACAACATTCTCCTGATCCTGGGAACGTGCGTGGCCACCTATGCGGTGGGTTTTGCCGCCCGCGTCTTGTTGGGGATCGAATCGGGCCACTGAACGGTTCCCGACGAGGCGGGGGCTTTCTCGAACCGCTTTAAAAAAAAATCCGGGGATCGTTGACAGGGCGTTTCGGTCTCCGGTACCGTATTTCCCGTAAAGGGGAGTAGCAACCGGCCGACCGCCGGCCGGTCCGCGTCCCGCCACCACGGTGATCGCGATCACCCGGGAACGGCCCCCGGCTTGTTTCTGCAGGACTTGCGAGACCTTTACTCGGCATGAGCCGTTGTGCCGCGGGTAAAGGTCTTTTTTTGTCGGCCGCGGCGAAACTTCAGGAGAGGAGGCGGCGCGTTGGACCTGGGGGGGCTGGGCGGGATCGCGTTTTCATGGGATTTTTTCGCGGCGGTGGCGAGCATCGTGCTCATCGACCTGGTGCTGGCCGGCGACAACGCCGTGGTCATCGCCATGGCGGTCAGGAACCTGCGCGGCAGGGACCGCCGGATGGGAATCGTTCTGGGTTCCGGCGGCGCCGTCCTGGTCCGGGTCGTCTGCACCTTTCTGGTGTCCCGGCTCTTGGCCATTTCCTTCGTCAAGCTGATCGGGGGCGCCGTCGTCCTCTGGATCGCCGTCAAGCTGCTGACGGAGGGCACCCAAGAGGAATCGCACCGCAAGGAGTCCAACAGCGTCTGGCAGGCGCTCCGGATCATCATCGTCGCGGACTTGAGCATGGGCATCGACAACATGTTGGCCGTCGGCGCGGCCAGCCACGGCAACGCGTTCCTGCTCCTGTTCGGGCTGATCCTCTCCGTCCCGATGGTGCTGTTCCTGAGCAGCTGGCTTTCCCGCCTCATGGACGCCTACCCCGTGATCCTGTGGGTCGGTGCGGCGGTGCTGGGCAAGGTGGGCGGGGAAATGATGATCACCGATCCATGGGTGAACACGCTGCTCCGGCCCCCGGCGTGGAGCCGGTACGGCTTCATGGCGTTCTGCGTCGTCTTCGTGTGCCTCGCCGGGAAATGGGTCGGCGCCGCCCGCGGCAGGAGGAAGGCGGCGCCTGCGGGTCCGGCGTGACCGTCCCGCCGCGTTTCCCCACGGCCGGAAGATCCGGCCGGCGAGGCGGAGATTCCGGTGCCCGGCAGGCGGTGCGAGGCGGCGCCGTCGACGACGACCTCCGGTCATGCGCCGAATAGGGAGATTCCCATCGTGCCCCTGCGACCTCTGCAGCGATTTCTGAAATTTCAGTCGGCCGCCGGCGTCCTGCTCATGCTGTCGGCGTTCGCCGCGCTCGCCTGCGCCAATCTGCCCTGGCTGGCCCGGTGGTACGACGCTCTGCTTGCGCTTCCCGTCGAGGTGACGCTGGGTCCGCTGGAACTGAGGAAGAACTTCCTCCTGATCGTAAACGACGGGCTGATGGCGATCTTCTTTCTGCTCGTGGGGCTGGAGATCAAGCGCGAGATCCTCGATGGCGAGCTCTCGGAGCCGGGGAAGGTCGCCTTGCCCGTCATCGCTTCGATCGGAGGGATCATCGTCCCGGCGGTGGTCTATCTCGCCATCGCCCGAGGCGATGCCGTCGCCCGGGCGGGATGGGCGATTCCGGCGGCCACGGACATCGCGTTTTCGCTCGGCGTGCTGTCGCTCCTCGGAACGCGGGTCCCCGTGGGCCTCAAGGTCTTTCTCTCGGCCGTGGCCATCGTCGACGACCTCGGGGCCATCCTGATCATCGCCATCTTCTACAGCGAGCAGCTGTCGATCGTCGCACTGGCCCTGGGCGTCACCGGCCTTGGTGCGCTGGTCCTATTCAACAGGCTTCGCGTGGACCGTCTGGCCGCCTATTTTCTCGTGGGAACCGTCATGTGGATCTGCGTCCTGAAGTCCGGCGTCCACGCCACGCTGGCCGGCGTCGCGTTGGCCTTCACCATTCCGTTCCGGGCGCGCGAGGCCGGCGGCGACCCGCCGGCCCGCCGCCTGGAGCACGCGCTGCATCCCTGGGTGACCTACATGATCCTGCCGCTGTTCGCGTTCGCGAATTCGGGCGTACGCTTCGCGGGAATTCGCGGCGAGGTCTGGCTCGGGCCGGTGACGCTGGGCATTGCGGCCGGCCTCGTGATCGGCAAGGCGGTGGGCGTGTTCGGGTTTTCCGGCCTTGCGGTCCTGACGCGCCTGGGCCGGCTTCCCGGCGAGGTTTCCCGCCTCATGCTCCTCGGCGTCAGCATCCTCACCGGCATCGGGTTCACCATGAGCCTCTTCATCGGGACGCTGGCATTCGAGGGGCAGGCGGCGGACTACGCGGTCGCCGTGCGTCTCGGAGTGTTCGGCGGGTCGATCGTGTCCGCGCTGCTGGGGCTCGCCGTTCTGAGGCTCGGCCTCGGGCGCGCGTCCGCCGCGTAGTGCGCATCGTGGACCCGGATGCCGGGGACGAACCGGGCGAGCGGGATCAGCCTTCCGTCATGGCGGGAAACCAGTGCCTCGTCCGGTTGCAGAACGAGCACACCGAGAGCATCACCGGCACCTCCACCAGCACGCCCACGACGGTGGCCAACGCGGCGCCCGACCCGGCCCCGTAGAGGGCGATCGCCGTCGCCACCGCCAGCTCGAAGAAGTTGCTGGCGCCGATCAGGGCTCCGGGCGCGGCCACTCGGTGGGGAACCTTGAACCACTTCATCAGGCCGTAGGCGAGGGAGGAGTTGAAGTAGACCTGGATCAGGATCGGGATGGCGATGAGGACGATATCGAAGTAGCGGGTCGTGATGTTGTCCGCCTGGAAGGCGAAGATGCAGACCAGCGTGGCGAGAAGGGCGGTGACGGCGACCGGGTGGAGCATCGCCGTGAATCGCTCGAACCATGCCGTTCCGTTCCGGCGAATGAGAACGATGCGGGAGATCACGCCCGCGCCCAGCGGGATCACGATGAAGAAGACCACCGCGTACACGAGTACGATGAACGGCACCGTAAGCGATGAGGTCCCGCTGACGAGGAACGTGACGATGGGGGCGAACAGCACCAGCATGATGAGGTCGTTTACCGACACCTGGACCAGCGTGTAGGCCGGGTCCCCGTCCGTGAGATAGCTCCAGACGAACACCATCGCCGTGCACGGAGCGGCCGCGAGGATGATGACGCCGGCCAGGTACTGGTCCGCGAGTCCGGGGCCGATCCAGGGAAGGAAGAGATGCTTGAAGAAAAGCCATCCGAAAAAGGCCATGGAGAACGGCTTGACGAGCCAGTTCACGAAGAGGGTGACCAGAAGCCCCTTGGGCTTTCTGCCCACGTGGACGATCGACCCGAAATCGACCTTGAGCATCATCGGGTAGATCATCAGCCAGATCAGGACGGCGATCGCGATGTTGATCTGACTGCCTCGGCCGAATTCCAGGGAACGGAGGGTGTCGACCGCAGCCGGGAACGCCCTGCCCACAAGGATCCCCGCCACCATGCAGAGCGCCACCCACAGGCTCAAGTACCGCTCGAACGGGCTTAGGGATTTCCCGCCCTCGGCGGCGGTTTTCGGTTCGTTCATGCCCCCCTCTTCCCGCATCGATGGTTGACTCATTCGTATAGTAGTGTATCATATCGTCAACTGTCAATATGGAGGGAGGGGCATGTCTCTGCGCGAATACGAGATGGCGATGAAGTCCGTGGCCGACCCGACCCGTGTCCGGATCCTGAAGCTCCTCGAAGCGGGAGAGATGTGCGGGTGCCAGATCGTCGCCGTGCTGGGCTTGAGCCAGTCCACCGTTTCCAAGCACCTGTTCCTCCTGAAAACGGCGGGGCTGGTCAGGGAGCGCAAGGAAAAGAAGTGGGTCCACTATGCGCTTGCCCGCTCCGGGGACAGCCCGTATGCGCGGAAGATGCTCAACGCCTTGCGGGGGTGGCTCAAGGACGATCCGGTCATCGCGCGGGACAAGGAGCGGGAGGCGCTGGCGCGGGAATTGGGGCCGGCCAACATCTGCGAGAGGGGGATGACGCTGCCGTCGCGCCGCGCGGCGGCGTGCTGTCCCGCTCCCCGGAAGGAAGCGGCGCGGTCGAAATAACGCGAAGGAGGAACCATGAAGATCGCCGTACTGGGCACGGGGTGCCCCAAATGCAAGCAGACCGCGGAGGTCGTCCGGCAGGCCGTCGAGCAGGCGGGCGTGCCCGCCACGATGGAGAAGGTCGAGGACATCCGGGAGATCATGAAGTACCGGGTGATGATGACCCCGGCCGTCGCCGTGGACGGGCAGGTGAAGATCTCCGGCAGGGTGCCCACGGTGGACGAGGTGAAGGCGCTCCTGGCGCCGGCCGGGTGAGCGCCGGCCGGATCGGCGCCGATTTGCGATGGACGGGGAGGCATAAGGGGTGAGCGACTGCTGCGAGACGAAATCGCCCGGCCGTTCCGGGACCGCGGAGCTTACGGAAAGCGCTCCGGGAGCAACGGTTTCCCGTCCGCCGGACGATTCCCGGGGGACCGGGAAATATGTCGCCGCGGGGTTCCTCGCCTTGGGGATCTGGGGGCTGCTCTATCGGTCCCTGCCGGCGTTTTCCAAGTGGTTTACCTTTTCGCTGCTGGGACTCGCCGCCGGGAGTCGCTTGAGCTCCGCGGTCGAGTTCTTCGTCTACGACGGACCGAAGGTCCTCCTCCTGCTGACGTTGGTCGTCTTCGGCGTGGGGGTCGTCCGGTCCTTTTTCACTCCGGAGCGCGCGAGGCGGATCCTGTCGGGCAGGCGGGAGTCGGCCGGCGGCGTCCTTGCGGCGCTGTTGGGAGTGGTCACGCCGTTCTGCTCCTGCTCCGCCGTGCCGCTGTTCATCGGCTTCGTCACCTCGGGGGTCCCGCTGGGGGTGACGTTCGCGTTCCTGGTGTCCGCGCCGATGGTCAACGAGATCGCCCTGGCGCTGCTCTACGGGCTGTTCGGCTGGAAGGTCGCCGCCATCTATACGGGGACCGGTCTTTTGATCGCCATGCTCTCGGGCTGGGTGATCGGCCGCCTGGGGATGGAGCGCCACGTCGAGGAGTGGGTCTACGCGGCGGGGCCCGCGGGCGCCGACGAGAGAGGCGAGACGCCGGAGTTCTCGTGGCGCGACCGGATCGACTACGGCAGGGACGCCGTGCGGGAGATCGTCGGCAAGGTGTGGCCCTGGGTTCTGGTGGGGATTGCGGTCGGGGGCGCCATTCACGGCTACGTCCCCGAGAATTTCATGGCGTCGATCATGGGCGCGGGCGCGTGGTGGTCGGTGCCGCTGGCCGTGGTGATCGGCATTCCCATGTATTCGAATGCGGCCGGAATCATTCCTATCGTCGAGGCTCTTCTGGGCAAAGGCTCCGCCCA
>CAYWOT010000068.1:0-10395 GCA_964459975.1 uncultured bacterium | reverse complement strand
CATCCGAACAACACGACGGAGGTGTAGGCGTTCATGTCGGTCGGGAGCATTTTCATCCTCGCTGTCGTACAAGGCGCCGCTGAACTTTTGCCCATCTCGAGTTCCGCACACGTGATCGTGGCCGCCAAGCTTCTGGGCCTCGATCCCGTCAGTCCGGAGATGACGCTCCTGCTGGTCATGCTCCATACGGGGACGATGTTCGCGGTCATCACCTATTTCTGGGGGGCGTGGAAGTCCAGCTACATTCGCTCTAGAGACTCCATTCGGGAAATCCTGACAAGGGTCACCGTCGCCACCGGCATTACCGGGGTGGTAGGCCTCCTCCTCAAATACCTGATCGAACGGGTCGCACTCGCGAGCGTTCCGCACGCCGAGGTAGAACTCCTCTTCGGGAACACGGTGCTCATCGCTTCGGCGCTTGCTGCAGTGGGGGTCCTCATCATCTATTCCGGACTCCGCGGGGTTGCGCGGGAGGGGACATCCACCCCCTCGATTCCCCAGTCATCGCTGATCGGGGCGGTCCAGGGCCTTTGTCTGCCGTTCCGCGGTTTCTCGCGCTCCGGAGCCACGATCTCCACCGGGCTGCTTCTCGGGGTACGTCGCCAGGCGGCCGAGGAGTTCAGTTTCGCTCTCGCCGTCGTACTGACGCCGCCGGTCGTAGCCTGGGAGGTTCGCCGGCTGCTCCTCGCGCAGGCGGCAATCCCAACCGGCGCAGTCGACTTGGCCCGGCTTTTCTACCCCGGCATCGCGGGAATGGTCCTGAGTTTCCTTTCCGGATTGCTCGCCTTACGGTGGCTTTCGCGCTGGCTTGAAGCCGGGCGCTGGCATCTTTTCGGCATCTACTGCCTTTTCGCGTCGTCCATCGTCTTCCTTCTCTATCTGAAGGGATACTAACCGACAACACTACGTGGACGAGTTTGCCGGACGACCGGCTATTCATCGGTCCCCGGAAGTGCGAAAGGTACCCGGCGACGAGCTTCCCGACCGTGGCCCCCTTTCGCCAACACCCGGCTTGTCAAAGAGATTTCTGGTCGGGACGGCCGGACTTGAACCGGCGACCCCTTGCTCCCAAGGCAAGTGCGCTACCAGGCTGCGCTACGTCCCGACTTAAGTAAAACCTACCCGAACATCCCGCTGTTCCGCAGCTCCTCGATGATCAGGCGGATCGCCTGTCCCCGGTGGCTGATCCGGTTCTTCTCCTCGGCGGTGTGCTCCGCCAGCGTCTTCGGCGAAGCCTTGACCCGGAAGACGGGGTCGTACCCGAAACCGCCGCTCCCGCGCGCAACGGCGACGATCTCGCCGTCGAGCCTCCCCGTCGCCTCGGCGACCACCCGGCCCGGCAGCGCGGCGACGGCCACGCAGAGGAACGCCGCGGTCCACGGAACGGGCGCGTCTTTGAGCTGCTCGAGAAGCAGGGCCGTGTTCTGCTCGTCGGTCGCCTGCGCGCCCGCATAGCGGGCGGACTGCACGCCCGGGCGGCCGTCCAGGACGTCCACCGCCAGCCCGGAGTCGTCGGCGATCGACAGCATCCTGCACTCCTTGGCGTAATGCAGGGCCTTGATCCGCGCATTCTCCGAAAACGTCTTTCCGGTCTCACGCGGCTCCGGGACGGTCGAGAGGTCGGCCAGCGTCAAAACCTCGACGTTCTTCTGCAGCCCGAGCCCGAGCAGGGCCCGGATCTCGGTCACCTTCCCCCGGTTCCGGGTCGCGATCAGAAGCTTCATCGCCCCTCCCGCATCCACCGGCGCTGGATCCGCACGATGCGCTTCCCGGCGCGCATGGCGGCCGCAAGCATCCGGTCCATCCGATCCCGCGTGAACGGCTTTCCTTCGGCGGTTCCCTGGACTTCGACCAGCTCGCCGCTTCCGGTCACGACGACGTTCATGTCGACCTGGGCGGTCGAATCCTCGGCGTAATCGAGATCGGTCAGGACGCGGTCGCCCACCGTTCCCACGCTCACCGCGGCGACCGGCTCCCGCACCGGGTTCGCGGCAATCGTCCCGGCGGCGGCCAGGCGGGAGCACGCCTGCCACAGCGCGATCCATGCCCCGTTGATCGCGGCGGTGCGCGTTCCGCCGTCCGCCTGGAGCACGTCGCAGTCCACGGTGATCGTCCGTTCCCCCAGGGCCGCAAGATCGACCACCGCCCGCAGCGACCGGCCGATCAGCCGCTGGATCTCGTAGGTGCGCCCCTGGACCTTGCCCCCGCGCCCCTCCCGCTGCGTGCGCGTGTTCGTCGCACGGGGCAGCATCGCATACTCGGCGGTGACCCATCCCCTCCCCGTTCCGCGCAGGAACGGAGGAACGCGCTCCTCCACCGACGCGGCGCAGACCACCTTCGTCTCCCCGAGTTCGAAGAGCACCGAGCCTTCGGCGTGCTTCTGCACCTTAGGCGTCACGCGGATCTCCCGCAGATCGCCTGTCCTGCGCCCGCCCGCGCGCATCGGCTCCTCCGTTCCCATCCCCGCTCCTACCCCGGATTATCCGGGAAAATGCGCCCGCGGGGAACCGAAATGATCCATCTCCTTCCTCCAGCGGGGAAACGGAAAAGAATTCGGACCGTAACCGGTGAACCCTCGATCATCGGAGTCCCCATAGAAGACTTTCCGGGTGAGCGGCGCGTCGCCGTGGTCCCCGGCGTCCTTCCGGCCCCGGCCGAGGAAGACATGGCGGCGTCGCAGGCGCAGTTCGCCGTGCGCAACCTGGCGGGCGCCCTCGAGGCGGTGGGGATCGACGTGGAGCTCGGCATCCGCCCGGTGGCGGGACGCCGGAATCCCCAATCCCCTCTTCGCCGCCGACAACACGCTGATGCCGTTCGGCGACGCCAAGTCGGCGATCCTCGATCTCGCCGCCGCCCTCAAGGAGATCGAGGCGGCCGCCTGAATGCCTGCGGAGCGTCGGCCGGCTCCCACCGCGTTCGCGGCGAAAAACGCGCTGAAACGCCTGGGCCGCGGCGTGCATATCATACAAGGAAATTCCCCATCACCCCCGTATTCCAGGGTTCTGCAAGGAGGCTCGGCATGCGTTCGATGGTGATTGTGTTCGCGGCAGCGGCAGTATTGTGTCTCGTGGTGGCCGGCACGGCGTCGGCCGCCGGTGGCGCGGACGTCTACGCGCAGTGCGCGGCGTGCCACCAACCCACCGGCAAGGGCGTTCCGGGAGCGTTCCCGCCGCTGGCCGGGCACCTGCCCGCCCTCGTCAAAGCCGACCGGACCTATCCGATCAAGGTGGTCCTCTACGGCCTCGAAGGGAAGATCACGGTGAAGGGCAAGACTTACAACGGCGCCATGCCGTCCTTCGGCAAGCAGTTGAAGGACGACGAGATCGCCTCCGTGCTGAACTACGAGCTCTCCCACTGGGGAAACCGGAAGCTGCTTCCCAAAGGGTTCAAGGACATCAAGATCTCCGAGGTCAAGGCCCAGCGGGCGAAGCCCCTGAGCGCCTCGCAGGTCCACCAGGCGAGACAGAAGCTGCACCTGAAGTAGCCCGGTTTTTTCGGTCCCGTGCGTGGCCTTGAACGGCCCGCACGGGACCTGCCGGCGCGGCGAAGGGTCCCGGTCGCACGAGAGCCGCCCGCCCGCTGCGTTTCAGCGGTCCGCGCGCCGCAGAACGACAAGCTCCACGATCCCGCCGAAGAACCGCTTCGTCTCGACCGGCGACAGGCCGTTGACCCCGAACAGGGCGGAAAGCGCCTCCCGGTCGGGAAAGACCGCCAGGCTCGGCGCGATGTACCCGTGGACCGCAGGCGTGCCGTGGAGCAACAGTCCCCAAAGACCGCACCACGTCCGCAGCACCAGGTACCGCGGCAGCGGAAAAGCGCTTCGCGGCCGCGAAAAGTCCAGAAAGGCGGCCGTGCCGCCCGGCCGCAGGATCCGCCGGATTTCGGCCAGCGCCAACGGCAGGTCCGGGGCATTGCGCAGCGCGTAGCCTCCGGTGACGATGTCCACGCTTTCGTCCCGGAACGATAGGGCGCACAGGTCCTGCCGGAGGAAGCCGACGTTCGGGAGCCGGTTCCGCGCCCGGGCGATGTCGAGCATCGGGGCGGTGAGGTCCACCCCGACGACCCGGCCCCCCGGGTATCGCCGCGCCAGGAGAAAGGCGAGGTCGCCGGTTCCGCAGGCCAGATCGACGCACAAGGGGCGGGGCAGGTCGGGCAGCGCCTCGATCAGGCGCGCCTTCCACGCGGCGTCCCGCCCCAGCGACAGCGCGCGTGTGGCCAAGTCGTACCGGGGCGCCGCCACGGCGAAGTGCCGCTCGCCGTAGATCCTCCGTTTCTCGGGGCAGTCGAGCTGGTTCCGGATGCGAAGGGCAAGCCGCGTCCTCACCGCCCACCGTCCCCCTCGTCGAACGGTCCCGCCGGGGAAGTGCCGAACCGCTCGACCATGGGCCGGTCCCGCAGCGCCTCGACCGGCGCCGGGCCGACATCCGCGGCGGCCGAAGGCTTCACGGGACCCCGGCGCCCCGCGGGAGCGGGAGCCTATCCGCGGACGCCCCGGAAGGGGCGCGAAGCGCGGTCAGAAGCGCCGCCTCCACCGTCAACCCCGGCCCGAAGGCCAACGCGCACACACGCTCGCTCTCCGCGCGGTGCGGACGCCGCAGGATCTCCTCGAGGACGAACAGGATCGTGACGCTGCTCATGTTGCCGAACCGGCGAAGGACGTCGCGAGACGCCGCCGTCTGTTCCGGCCGAAGGCCGAGGCACCGCTCCGCCTGGTCCAGGATCGATTTGCCCCCGGGATGAACGGCCCAGACGTCCACGTCGCTCGTCGACAGTCCGGCGGCGGCGAGCGATGGGTCCACGAACTCCTTCAGGTTGGCGCCGATGATCTTGGGAACGTAGGTCGACAGTGCGATGTCGAAGCCGTCGTCGCCGATCCGCCACGCCATGTCCCGCTCGCCGTCGGGGACGAGCGTGCCGCAGAACCGGTCGATCCGGTACCGGCCCTCCCCTTCCTGAGGCTCCGCCGCCCCGACGATCGCGGCCGCCGCGCCGTCCGCGAACAACGAGTTGGCGAGAATCGTGTCCTCCGTGCCGGTCAGCTGCACGTGAAGCGAACAAAGCTCGAGGCAAAGGACCAGGACGACGGCGCCGGGGTCGGCCTCGCAGAACTGGGCCGCCATCCGCAGGGCCGGGATCGCCGCGTAGCATCCCATGAACCCGAGGTGGTACCGCTGCACGCCCGGCGACATGTCGAGCTCCCGCACGACGTGGTAATCGGGTCCGGGGTTGTAGAAGCCGGTGCACGAGACCGTCACCACGTGGGTCACGCGCCCCGCGTCGACGCCCGGGCATCCGGACAGGACGCTGCGCGCCGCGGAGACGGCCAGGGGGCGGGACTGGGACGCAAAGATCTCGTTCCGGGCTGCGGTTCCCGGCCCCTTCAGGGTCCCGTCCGCACCGGGCCGGAAGAACCGCCCGGCCCCTCCGCCGTCGTAGTTTTTCACGACGGTGTGCCTGCGCTCGATGCCGGAGTTGCGGTAGACAGCCCGGATCATCCGCCGCTCCCGCTCGTCTCGGGCCCACTCCTGCATCTTCCCCGACGCCTCTTCCTGGGAGAAGGAGAACGCCGGGACGACCGTCGCGATGCGATGGATCCAAGCCGCCATGGAACGTTCCCCCCGGGAGCGCCCGCCGTTCTGTTCCTTGGATGTCCGGTTCCGTCCGACGTTGCCGCCTGCCACGACGCCGTCCCGTACCGCCCGGCCGTCGACGGTTGTGCCCCCCTTTCCCGGCGTGCCACAATAGGGTTCGGGCACCGCCCGTTCCCGGGGGGAAGTCAGCCCGGAAGGAGCACAGCCGTGCATTCTCGCCGCTTCCCGGCCGCGATCGCGATCCTGGTCCTCTTGTTCGCCGCACGATCCCTGCCCGCGGCGCCCCTCCACTTCGCGGCCAGGGACGGCAACCGCCAGATGGCCGAAGAGCTCATCGCCGAAGGGGCCGACGTCAATGCGAAGGACCACCTCGGACGCACTCCGCTGCACTGGGCGGCCGCCAACGGCGACGAGGGACTGGCCGCGCTGCTCCTCGACCACGGCGCCGAGGTCGACGCCAGGGACGCGAACGCGGCGACGCCGCTGCACAAGGCCGCCGACGCGAACCAGGAGGGTGTGGTGCGGCTTCTCGTCGCGCGGGGCGCCGACGTAAACGCGCGGGACGTCTTCGGCCAGACGCCGCTTCTCTACGCGGCCGACAAGGGAAACACGGCGGTGATCTCGCTTCTTCTCGCCCGCGGCGCCGACGTGGACGCGAAGGACCGGGGCGGAGACACGCCGCTGCAGAAGGCCGTCTACCTGGGCCACGCGGCGGCCGCCAGGCTGCTCATCGCCGGCGGGGCCGACGTCAACGCGGCGAACCGGTACGGCATCACGCCGCTGCACCTGGCCGCCCTCAAGGGGTACGAGGGCCTGGCCGAACTCCTGGTGGCGAAGGGGGCCGACGTCAACGCGAGGGACGTTTTCGGCGCAACGCCGCTGCGCAACGCGGACAACCGGGGCCACGAGAGCGTCGTCAAGCTGCTCAAGCGGCACGGCGCCCGCGACTAGCGAACGGCATCCCGGGCGGCATAAGTCCCGGTCACTCCCAGCTGCTGCGAACCCCGGTCCGGTGGTTGGCGGGCCCATGGCCGCCGCCGATCGAGGGTCCGGTGCGAATGGCTTCCGAGACGTATTCCTTGGCCCGCCGGACGGCCTCCTGCGGCGGGAGGCCCTTGGCGAGCGACGCCGCGATGGCGGCGGAAAACGTGCAGCCGGTTCCGTGGGTGTTGCCCGTGCCCCACCGCGGGCTTTCGAGCAGGACCGGTTCCGTCCCGTCGAACAGGACGTCGACCGCCTTGGCGCCGGTTTCCCGGCCCCCTCCCTTCACCACCACCCACCGGCACCCGAGCCGCGCCAGGTCCCGTGCCGCCTCGCGCATGCCGTCCACGCCTTCGATCCGCCGCGAGAGCAGCGTCTCGGCCTCGAACAGGTTGGGGGTGATGACCGTGGCGATGGGGAGAAGTTCGTCGCGGATGGCCCTTCGGGCGTCCTCGGCCACAAGGAAGTCGCCGCTCTTGGCGACCATGACCGGATCGACGACGAGGCGGGGAACGCGGAACGCGCGGACCGCCTCCACCACCGCCCGGACGATCGCCGCGTCGGCCAGCATCCCGGTCTTGGCGGCGTCCGTTCCGATGTCGGTCATGACGCTTCGGATCTGCTCCCGGATGAACTCCGGCGATACGGCGAAGATCCCCTGCACCCCCACCGTGTTCTGCGCGGTGAGGGCGGTCACGGCGGACATCCCGTAGACTCCGAAGGCCATGAACGTCTTCAGGTCCGCCTGGATGCCGGCGCCTCCCCCGCTGTCCGAGCCGGCGATGGTGAGCGCCCTGGACATGACGGCCCTCACGTGCCCGCTCTCCCCGGCGCCCGGAAATGGTCCCATCCGGCCGGCGCAAGCGCCGTCCGGTTTCCCCGGGAATCGACCAGCCGGTACCCCTCGCTGCGCTCCGTGATCGTCCCGATCGCGGTGATGGAAACGTCCGACCCTTCCGCCAGGGACCGCACCTCCTCTTCGGGAACCGCGGCCGGAACGGTACACAGCAGCTCGTAATCCTCGCCGCTGTGGAGCGCCAGGTCGGTGGTCGACCGCCCGCACCGCTGCGCGATCTCGCCCATGTGCGCGGGAAGCGGCAGTCGGTCTTCCCGGATCTCGGCGCCCACGCCGCTGCGGGTGCAGACGTGGAAGAGATCGCTCGCCGCTCCGTCGCTCAAGTCGATCATGGCGGTCGCCAGCCCGGACCGCGCAATGCGCTGCCCCAGTTCCACCCGCGCGGTCGGCGAGAGATGACGGCGGACCATCTCCTCGAACTGCGCCGGGTAGGCGGTCCCGAAGGCCCGAAGCACCTCGAGTCCCGCTCCGGAGGCGCCCAGAGTTCCCGTCACGAACACGCGGTCGCCGGGCCGGGCGCCGGCGCGGGTGAGGACCCGGGCGGGATCGGCTTCGCCGAGGAGCGTGATGTCCACGACCAGGACGTCCTCGGTCCGCGCGAGGTTGCCGCCCACGATCCAGGCCCGGTGCGGCGACAGCGCGTCCCGCATCCCTTCGAACAGCTTGTCGAACCGGTCGACGGGAAAGGAGCCCGGGACCCCCAGCGACACCAGCGCGTACGTCGGCGCTCCTCCCATCGAGGCGATGTCGCTCAGGTTCGCCGCCATGGCGCGAAGCCCGAGCTGGTACGGTGTGATCCGGTCGAGCCGGAAGTGACGGCCCTCGACCTGGATGTCGCAGGTCAGCAGAAGCGCCCGCCGCTCGTCGAGCCGGATCACCGCGGTGTCGTCGCCCATGTCGACGAGGACCTCGCCGCTGCCCGCCGGGGGAAGGATCTTCCGAATCCGGTCGATCAGCGGAAATTCCCCGATCTCCGCCACCGTCGCCCGCCCGACCTCCATGGTCCGTCTACCCCTCCGCGTCCAGGACGGCTTTGATGCGCCGGGCGGCATCGGCCATGTCGTCCGCCGCCGCGATCGCGGAGACCACGGCCGCCGCATCGGCTCCCGCGCGCCGCACCGCCCCGGCGTTTTCGGCGTCGATCCCTCCGATCGCCACGATGGGGAGGCGGCAGTGCCGGCGGATCGTCGCGACGAGTTCGGGACCCTTGGGCTCGCCGGCGTCCGACTTGGTCCCGCGGGCCTCGTAGACCGGTCCGACTCCCAGGTAGTCCGCCCCGTCCCTCTCCGCGGCGAGGGCCTCCTCCGGGGTCTCCGCCGTAACCCCGACGATCTTCCCGGGCCCCAGGATCCTGCGCGCCGCGGACGCGGGCAGGTCGTCCTGCCCGACGTGGACTCCGTCGGCGTCCACCGCCAGGGCCACGTCGATCCGGTCGTTGACGAGGAACGGCACTCCCGCCTCGCGGGTGATCCGCCGCAGCTCGAGCGCGACCCGGTAGAACCGTCCGCCGGAGGCGCCCTTTTCCCGCAACTGGATGACGTCGGCGCCGCCGGCGACCGCCGCCTCCGCAACCTCGGCGTGCGACCGCCCGCGGCTCACCTGCTCGTCCGTGACGACGTAAAGCCGCCACCGGGCGGGCGGAAGGAGATCGGACATCGCGAGAATCCCTCCGTTCACGAGGAGACGGCGGCGGGCCACTCCTCTTTCTTCCAGCTCATGTCGAAAAACAGGTATTCGAAACGGGCGCTCGACTCGTAGAGGCCGTACCAGTATTCCTTTCTCTGCGCAGACGCCCCTTCGGCATGCTCGTTCATCTTTTCGATCAGCCAGCCGGCGAACTGCCGGAACTCCGGGGAGGAATAGGTCCGGATCCACTCCCGACAGAACGGGTCGTCCGGGAGCCCCTGCGCCGCCAAGGTCCCGGCGATTTCCACATACCCGCACTCGCAGGGAACCAGCACCGCGAGGATGTCGGACAGGCTCCCCTCGTAGCAGGTACGGACCAGCAGATCGGTGTACGCGGCCGTGATCATTCCCTTGCGGGTCCTTTCCAGCTCCTCCGCCGGAATGCCGAAGGCGGCGCACGTCTTCCGATGAAGGTCCATCTCCGTGGTCAACGTGGCCGTAAGCAGCGTGGCGAACGTCCCCATGTCCGGCAGCGTCCACGCCTTCGCGGCGGCCAGCGCGAACACCCGGCTGAACTCGATCAGATAGGCATAATCCTGTTTCAGGTAGAATTCGAACCGGTCCCGGGAAAGGGTGCCGTCTCCGATTCCCGTCACGAACGGATGGACCAGGATCGCGCGCCAGAGCGGATCGGCCCGTTCCCTCGCTTCCCTGTAAAAGGAAGGTCTTGTCACCGTCATTCGCCCTCCGGGCGCGTTCGTTCCGCCCGCGACGTGGAGTCCAGGCATCCGCTTCCCTGCGACGCCGCCTTTCCGAACGCCGCCCAGAACGGATCGACCCGGGGATGGAGCAGCTCCCGCGACGTTCCCCCTTCGAACACCCGCATTCCCCGTCCCGGTTCCACGATCTCCCCCACCACGGTCGCGGGGATCCCCTTGTCCGCGAGCCGCCCGACGACCTCCTGCGCTCTGGCCGGACGGCAGGCGACGATCAAGGTCCCTTCGCTGATCG
Organism: uncultured bacterium; assembly: GCA_964459975.1. Taxonomy (GTDB): domain Bacteria; phylum Desulfobacterota; class Deferrimicrobia; order Deferrimicrobiales; family Deferrimicrobiaceae; genus CSP1-8. Next base: position 330 of record CAYWOT010000068.1, on the reverse strand, counting down.
AGGAATACGGGTCGATCCCGAACAGATCGCACACCCGGCGGACCGGGTCCTGCACGAGGATCTTGTCCTTGTCGACGATCATGCCGACCCCGGACGCCTGGGCGACCTCGAACAGGCCGCCCCAGACGCCGCACTCCGTGGCGTCGTGCATGGCCGTCACTCCCTTCTCGCGCACCCCGACCTCCACCGCAGTGAGGGCGTCGTCCACGACCGACATCTGCCAGAAGATCCCTTCGGCCTCCCGCGCCGCCTCCTCGCCGTACCGCTGCGCCACCCGGTCGGGGAAGGTGACGGCGAACAGGCCGGCCGCTTCGATGGCCGCTCCCTTGG
>CAYWOT010000067.1:5329-10450 GCA_964459975.1 uncultured bacterium | reverse complement strand
AGCAGGATTTCACCGCGGGCAAGTACAAAGGGATCGGCGCGGAGATCAGGATGAAGGGCGGGCATGTGGTAATCGTGACGCCGCTGGACGGTTCTCCCGCCCAAAAAGCCGGCCTCCGTCCGGGACAGATCATCCTGAGGGTCGACGGCAAAGACGTCGCGGGTCTCAGCCTGATCCAGGTGGTGAAGCGGATTTCCGGGCCGGCGGGTACCAGAGTCACCCTCAGGATCCTGGATCCGGGCACCGGCCGGACCCGAGACGTCCCTCTGGTGAGGGCCGCCATTACGATGAACAACATTTCCTGGCATCGGCTGCCGGGAACAAAGCTTGCCCACCTTCGGATTTCGGGCTTCAGCCGGGGCGTTACCGATGACCTGAAGCAGGCGCTGCAAGCCATCAAACGGGAAGAATCGGCGGGGCTCATTCTGGACCTGCGCAATAATCCCGGAGGGCTGCTCGCTGAAGCGGTCTCTACGGCGAGCCAGTTTCTCTCAAAGGGCAACGTGGTCCTGGTAAAGGACGCCGAGGGCCGGATTTCCCCCATACCGGTGGAGAAAGGCGGGCTTGCCGAGCTCATTCCTATGGTATGCCTGGTGAACGGCGGAACGGCCAGCGGCGCCGAGATCGTGGCCGGAGCTCTGCAGGACCATCGGCGGGCCAACCTGGTGGGAACGACCACGTTCGGCACCGGCACCGTGCTGGAACAGTTTCCCCTCTCCGACGGCTCGGCCCTCTTGCTGGCCGTGCAGGAATGGCTGACACCGGATGGCCATACCTTCTGGCATAAAGGAATCACGCCGAACACGGTCGTCCCCCTTCCGCCCGAGACCGGACCTCTCTTCCCCGAGGAGGAGCGGGACATGTCGCCACAGCAGATGAAGGCACGCAGAGACACTCAGCTCATGCGCGCCGTGGATCTGCTTCGCAGATAGAGGGGAGAACGCTCCTTCCAGCTGAGTCAAGATCCGGGGGGGCGGGTCAACGGCGCCTGCAAACGCGCCGGCGTTTCTCGCATTCACGTCCACGCGGTACGCCACACCTTCGGGTCGAAGATGGCCATGGCAGGACCGGGGGGGGGTGGAACATCACGCGACGACTTGACGAACGCGGCGCGTCAACCCTCGCGCTCTGAACCCCACTGGTGGAACCGCGCCTGCCAGCGGCCCAACACGTTCGTCTCCCCACAACCGGATACCTCCGGTTCCAAGGTCGCGTGGGTGACCTCCCATTCTTCCTGGAGAAAAGCTTTCATTCGTCCAAAAAGGGATTCTATGGAACTCCCGTCCATATCCCGACCCAATGCCACATGCGCTGTCAGAATCCGCTGTCCCGGCCCCGTTTCCCACAAATGGACATGGTGAAAGCGGGTTGGCGGAAAACGCGTGCCCACCCGATCCACAAGTTCTTCCAGGTCCACGTCTCCGGGGGACCCTTCGAGCAGCGTCGAAACCGTTTCCTGGACGAGGGAATATCCGCTTCGCATCACCACGATGCCCACCAGCAGCGCCGCTGCGGGATCCATGTACGGACCGATCCCGGTGCCCGCGAAAAGCGCCGCGCCCACTACGGCGAGGGACGCCAGCGCATCCTGCACCAAATGAAGGAAGGCGCTTCGGACATTCACGTCGTCCTTTTCATGCCGATGCAGGAGCCACACCGATCCCGCGTTGGCTAACAGCGCCACAGCCCCGACGCCCAGCATGATCCCCTGCGCTACGGGCTCCGGATGCAGGAAGCGGTGAACCGCCTCGCGGGCGATCAGAACGGTCACGGCGAGAAGCGCCACGGCGTTGCCGAGGGAGGCGATGACCTCCGCGCGGCGGAAGCCGTAGGTGTGGCGGTAGGTCGCGAGTTTGCGCCCCACTTTCCTCGCCCAGATGGCCAAGGCGAGAGAGACCACATCGCCTGCATTGTGAACAGCATCGGAGAGCAATGCGAGGCTCCCCGACAGCAATCCACCGAGAAATTCCGCAAGGGCGATCGCAACGTTCAGCACCGCGCTCGCCCAAAGTTTCCGGTCGACCGGATCGTTCCGGTCCGTAGTTTGATGTCGGTTCATCCGCCTCCCTTTCCTGCCCTTTCAGCCTGAGGTCCATTTCCACGCCCCACGGTCAGCCTCCGATAAGCCCGGCGATCATCTTCGCAGCCAGGCCAAAGAGGACGACGCCGAGGAATTTTTTCACCGTTCCGGGCTGAAGTCGCCCCTGCATGAAGCCCGTGCCCAGGAAGCCGCCCCCGTATGCGGCAAGGGACGCCGCAATCAAGACCCGCCACTGCACCGTACCCATCATCGCGTAAGCGACAAAGCCGATAAACGAGGAAAAGGGCACGGCAAAGGCGGTGATCGCGGCCACTTTCTTGGGGTTGAAACCCATGAAGATCAGGAGCGGCGCGATCAACCCGCCGCCGCCGACGCCGAGCAGGCCGGAGAGAAACCCTGCTGCGGCGCCGGTTGCGGCCGGGCCCGCGATCGGGCGGTCTTCGCGGTACTGCTCCCCGTATTTCCCGTTCCGAAAAAAAAGGAGCATCGAACCGGAAAAGACGAGAAACCCGACAAAGACCGCCAAGACCGCAGAACGGGGAATGATCGTAGTGCACCATGCCCCGACCGGCGCGAGGATTGCCGAAGCGACGATGATCGGCAAGCCCATTCGGAAATCGAGACGCCGGTTCCTGATATTGGAGTAGCTGGCCCCGGTCATCGACACGGTATTGACCATCAGCCCCGTGGGCTTGGCGGCTGCAAACGGAACGCCGAGCCAGTGAAGAACGGGAACCAGAGCGACCGCGGAGCCGATTCCTCCCAAGGCGAACAGGAAGCTTAAGCCGAACGCCAGCGCCGAAGTAAGGAGGATGCCTTCCATCGAGTCTTTCGCCTCACTCGGCGTAGCCGGAACAGGGAATACAGGCCAGCTTGCCGTCCGGAGTCATTCGCAGCTTCCCGACGAAGGTCAGCTCGCCGCACAATGCGCACGGCCTGGCTTCGAAGATCCCTTTTCGTTTGGGAAACGGATGGTCCACGACGGGGCCTACCGCGAGGAACTGTTCCTCCGGAAGCCCCGCGATCTTCTCCACGAGCGGATCCGTGATCTTCGGATCGATATCCTGCGGGAGAACACCGGCTTTCCGCCGGCTCACGAACGGGCCGGCGAGCGCGGCCGCGAAGAACTCCGGTTTGAGCGACACGCGAACCGCCTTCTGTCGGCGAACGTCGACCAGGGTGAACGCCATCTTGTGGTAGTGACGCTTCTCGACGTTGCCCTTTCCGAACGTGCACCCCGTCGCCGTCATGATGCCGTCCAGGAAGCAACCCGCGGCGTGCCCTTCCCCCGTCTCGCTGATCGCGTAAAGCTCCTTGTCCTTGGCACGTTCGACGCCCAGGGCTCGCATGGCCGCCAAGCCGGCTCTCAGACCCATCGGCATGGCCGGGCATTTATGGCCATGAAACGCAAACCCCAACGACAACAGTTCCTGATCCAGCATGTCGTCCTCCTGGTGGTTCTGTGGTCATATCTATATTTGACCATACAACGTTGGCTGCGGACATGCATTGATCGAACGCAATAACCGGTCGTTTTTTCGGGGGAACGACTAAACGAGCGAGGGGGAACCGATTTTGCGAAGGGCTTGCGGGTCGACGATCTGAAACCGTCCACGTCCCAGCCGGTGAATTACGCCGGCCTCCCTCAAATCCGTGACGGCGCGGGAGAAACTTTCAGGGGTGATTCCCAGGGCTTTGGCGAACTCCCCGGAAGGCAGCGGGAGAAGCACGATCGTCGTCGCCCCCACTTCCCCGTGCGGCAGCAAGCCGGCAAGGGCCGCCGCCACGCGGGCGAGCGCCCCGCGGGCCGAGAGGAGTTCGATCCTGTCGAACGCATCCCGGAGGCGCCGCCCCAGGAAGGAGAAGAGCGGCAACGCCACCATGGGATTGTCCTGGAGCGCCCGAAGGAGACCGTTTCGGGACATTGTCCTCGCCCGGACGTCGTCGACCGCCTCCGCGGTGGCAGGGTATGGCCGCCCGTCAAGGAACGGCAGGAAGCCGAACAGTTCCCCCGGCCCGAACACGTACAAGGTGGCGGTGTTCCCGCTGGCGAGCGTCCGGTAGACCTTGACGCGCCCCTCGTCGACCGCCACGACGAGGGAGGCGGGGTCGCTGGCATGCCACAGCACGGTGCCGGCCGGAAACCGTCGCGTCCGGAAATAGGGGGCCAGCAGCGCAAGCGCCTCCGCCGCATCCCCCTCAAGAGAGGGGTGCCTGCCTGATCGATTTGTGGATTCCGAAATGCTTCCCCCGGCCGTCTTGCGTCCCGCCTCGGTCAGGCGCAACCCGCGCGACAGCCGGGAACGAGACAGAAATCCTTTACGGACCAACGCCCTTACATGATCCCTCACCGTTCCCGGCGCGCGCCATCCGAGATCCGCGGCGATCTCCCGGTAGGTGGGATAAGGTCCCCCTTCGACCTCTCGCTTCAGGAGCAAATCGAGCACCCTGCGCTGGGGCGGAGTCGGCGCTTGCGATGGAAGCCTGCCCATTTGCCGGAATTATACCCCATAAATGTGGGGAAAAACACCGGCCAGCTTTCCTCCGCGCGCCGGCACACCGGTTCGAACGGATGTCCTACGACCAGGACCCGCACCCGCTTTGCCGGCGAACGTCACTCCGAGGCAATGCCTAGGAACACCGCCAACATCACCACGGCGACGAATGCCGCGAAACCGGTCCGCAAGCCCTTCATCGATTCTTTCCGACGTTGATCGCGACCTTCCCTTCACCTGCCAGTTTCGAAACCAGAAAGACGGCGCTCTCCTTCGACAACTTGAAATGTTCCGCAACGTCTTCCGGTCGGCGCCAGGTGGAGAAATCGCGTCACGCTGCAGCACGATCGCCTCGCCGCGATCGGACCCCACAGCCCGGCTGAACGGAAGGAAGATCGGGACGGGGAACACGAGCAGGCAGACCATGAATGCCCTCCGCACTGAAGGGAAGTGCCCCCTCCCCCGCTCGTCACTTTTCGCGGTCCAGAAGGGATGTCCCGAAGAGCAGCCACAGGTAGTCTTCCTGCTTCCGCATGTACCGCTTTTCCCCTCCCGCCATGTTCTCCCCGGCCAGCTCGCCCTGCA
>CAYWOT010000067.1:0-5319 GCA_964459975.1 uncultured bacterium | reverse complement strand
AGTTGATCCGGATCTCGCGGGTCTTCTCGTCGGTCAGTTGCGCGCAATCGCCCGCCGCGTAGATGTTTCCGATACGGGTCCGGAGGTAGTCGTCCACGATGATTCCCGTGCCGACCTTCACGTCGCTCCCTTTCAGGAAATCCACCGCGGGGAGCCGCTCCGTGGCGGCCACGATCATCGAGCAGCGAATATCCTCCTCGCCCAAGTCACGGACCCCGAAGTCCTGGTCTCCGATCTCCCGAATGGAGTAGATGTCGTTTCCCTGCCGGATCTGGACCCCTCGATTGCGCAGCTGATCGAGGACGCTCGCTTCGACCTCTCCCGAAATCGGGTAGCCGAACTTCGGGAGGTTCGGCTTAATCCAGATCACCTGCCTCCCCAGACGTGCGATGGCCCGACACGCTTCGATCCCCACGTACCCGGGACCGTACACGATGACCGAGCCGGGGCCTTGCGCCCGCTCCTTGATCCTTCTCGCATCGTCTAGGGAATCGAGCGGAATGACCGCGTTCGGGTGCTTGTCGAGAAGGGCCGGCAGAACCGGCTTTCCCCCGGTGGCGATGAGGAGGAAGTCGTATCCCTCTTCGGTTCCGTCGTCGAAGTACACGCGGTTCCCTGAGGAATCCACCTTCCGGGCACGGTTCCCTTTCCGGACCTCGATCCCCATCCCATCGAGGTCCCGTCCCTGGGGATCGGCCATGGCGGAGACGTCCACGTCCCCTGCGATGAAACCCGGCAGTAACGGCCTCAGATACGGCGACCCGGTTTCCTCCGAGGCGATGACGATGGGCGCCGTCTTATCCTTCTCCCGGATTGCTTTCGCTGCGGCAGTCCCCGCCGGTCCTCCTCCCAGAATCAGGTGGCGCATGGTCTCCTCCTTTCCGGCAGCGTCATCCTCGCCGGAGCAAAAACCAAGACATCGTGCCGTACGCAATGCTCCCCTTAAGACGCTCTTCGGCCAAGGAAGGCTGACGTTCCGCCTAAGAGGATGCTCCCATCTTTAGATACCTGAAAACGTGACGCCGGATTTCATTCTTTGCGGCAAAAACCCGGAGGATGAATGACCTCGGGACGCTTTGTGGAACAAGTCGCCTATTGCATTGACGGGCCTCGAGATCCCCAACCAAGACGAGATCGCTCACCGAACAGGAATCACCCGCGCGAAGATGACTCAATTCATGGCGTTGATAAGGCCCAGGCAGGCGGTCCGGGGCCCCATTCTTTCCAGGACGGAAGCTGTCCCCCGTCCGCCGATCAAATAACGCATGCGTCGCCCGCTTAGAGCTTCGGCATACGGACACCTCCTCCTCTAAGGGCAATAGTGTCCACGAAAGCGGGGCAACTCCACTTCCCCGGAGGGCTGTGAACCGCTTCGCTTTATGTCCATGTGGCGATTACTCCATCTTGGTTGAATTCCGGGAGCCGACGGTCACCATGCGGGTCGTCGTCTCCCGTTGGTCGTTGCTCAACTCGCGTACCCGGAGTCTCAAGAATTTCGATGTCTGGAGCGGAACGAGCGCTTCCCGAACTCGCTTAAAGGACGGAGCCGGACCTGCAAGCCGGAAATTGGCCGGTCGGCCCGATTTCATGAAGAAAGGGAACCTGGCGCAGAGCCAAATTCCCGTTGACATGGAGCGCCCTCCGTCGCCAAGGCTTCGGAGGGCATCCTTCGCGGATGGCTTGCCATCCGAAGCTCCGAAATCTCGGTCTTCCGATTACGATAAGGACCGAAGGATGGCGCCGAAGGGGGGACTCGACCGCCTGAGGCTCGGCGATCGCGCCAGCGCCGCGCGGACGAAAGAATCAGCCCAGGAAGTCCCGGGGGATAGAACTGCTTCGAAAGGCCATCGAGTGGCACGCCATCCTGGGCTCCGGTGAGGGTGCCAACCCGTCCGGCATCGCTCCCCGTTCGGGAATCACGCGTACCCGCGTAACCCGGGTCATGGGCACGCGGCGCCTAGCCCCGAAGATCCAGGAACAAATCCCATCCGCGCCCAATATGGCCGGCCGTCCTCCAACGTCAGAGCGTATGCTTCGCTCGATCAAAGCCAGGGACGTCTAGTATGGTCCCTCAACGACCTCGAAATATGCCTGCGGATGCTTGCACACCGGACAGGTCTTGGGCGCTTCCGGGCCTTCGTGGAGATGCCCGCAATTCCGGCACCTCCACCGGACGGTTTCGCCTTTTGCGAAGAAGGTGTTTGTTTCCAACTCATCGAGCAGTTTTTGGTAGCGCACCTTGTGTGCATCTTCAATCTTCCCTATCGCCTCCAGCGTAGAGGCGATCTCCGGGAATCCCTCTTCCCGCGCCTCCCGCGCCATGCGCGGATACATATCGCTGCTTTCGTCGAGTTCCCCGGAAGCAGCGGCGCGCAGGTTGTCGGCGGTAACGCCGATGCCGCCGAGGTACTTGAGATGGAGTTTTGCGTGTTCCTTCTCGTTATCGGCTGTTTCCAGGAAGATGGCGGCGATTTTCTCATACCCTTCCTTTCGCGCAACCGAGGCAAAGTAGGTATATTTGTTTCGCGCCTGGGACTCCCCCGCAAAAGCTTCCTTAAGATTCTTTTCCGTTTTTGTTCCCTTGATTTCGGGCATTTGAGATCCCTCCTCCAAGATGGTGTTTTTTTGCCGCTGGAACTCAAATCATTCCGGTTCTTCCTTGGGCAGCGCGATGTCGATATTGCACCGAGATCCCTTCCTGATTTTGACCCAAACCCCGCTTCCTGGACATTCCTAAAGTTTTGCTCCCTGCCAGACGCGGTCCTTCACGAAGGAGGACGAGATGCGCAAGGCCCGGTTCAGCGAGGAACAGATCACGTATGCCCTGAAGCAGGTGGAACCGGGGAAGCCGGTGGGGAAAGTCTGCCGGCACTCGGGGTAAGCGAGCAATCCTTCTACCGCGCGGAAGCGCCGGCTGGTCGGGTAGATCCGGGATACGTATCAGACCGGCATGCGTCGGGCCTGCAGGTTGGCGCAGATCCGTCGAGCGACGGCGTACTACCGGAGCCGCAAGCGGGATCGCCGAAAGCTTCGGGTGCGGTAGCCGGACCTGGCGGCGCTCCGGGCGAGTTACGGATACCGGAGATCGCACGTGTTGCTGCGCCGGGACGGATGGAGGGTGAACCATCAACTCGTCTATCGGATCTACAAGGAAGAAGGGCTTTTTAGGTCCGGACGAAGAAGGTCGGATCGTCGCTGACCGGGAAGCGGGTCGTGGCGGTTCTGGAGCGGTTGGCCAGCATCAAAGGGTTGGCGCAGGGGATCACGACGGACAACGGCACCGCGTTCCCCTCCCGGGCGATCGGCGAGTGGGCGCATCGCAACGGTGTGAAGCTGGACCTCATCCGCCCGGGAAAGCCGGTCGAGAACGCACACATCGAGAGCGGAAACGGGAGGCTCCGGCAGGAGCGCTTGAACCGGTGCTGGTTCTCCTCGCCGGAGGATGCGAAGATCAAGATCGAAACGCGGCGGACCGACGACAACGAGCATCGTCGGCACACGTCATTGGGCAATCAGACGCCGGTACAGTTCGCGGCGGCATGGCAGGGATCCCGGACCACGAGGAAGGGAATCTTTTAAACCTCCAGCTGGACCAATGTTGGGGTGAGGCTCACCTGCCGGCAAACGGTCGGAACCCCGGGCCCCCGAAACCTCGTCTCACCGAAAACGCCGGATCCCGGGAACACCGGACCCGGCAGGCGCCCTTAAGGGGCGACACCACGGGAGGAACGCGTCGGCTATGGAACCGGAAGAAGAGAAGAGGACGGTAGCGGCGGACGGCGACGCCGCTCCCGGCACGGACGGAGAGAAGGGACGACCCGGAAACGGCGGACGCTGGCGCAGCTACCCCCGGCGCGCCGCCCATTCCCGGATCGCCCTGGTGTTGTTCGCGGTCGCTCTGGTCGTTGCGTTCGCCGTGTACTGGTTCTTGTACCGGCCGTGGGTCTCCACCGACGATGCCCAGGTGGACGGCCACATCAGCACCGTCAGCGCCCGGGTCGGAGGATACGTCACGCGGGTCGCCGTGGAGGACAACGACCGGGTGCGGGCGGGGCAGCTGCTCGTTTCCATCGACCCCGCCGATTACCGGATCGCGCTGGAGAGAGCGCAGGCCGACTACGAGGACGCCTTGGCGTCGGCGGAGGCGGTCCGGGCCGGGGTGCCCATCACCTCGGTCACCACCTCCAGCGAGCTCGCGACCGCCGAGGCGAAGGAAGCGAACGCGAGAGCGGGCGTCATAGCCGCGGAAAGGGGGTTGGAAGTCGCGCAGGCCCTGGAGCGCGAAGCGGAAGCCCGGGACGTCAAGGCGCAGACGGACCTGGCAAGGTACCGGGTGCTGTATGCCCGCGAAGCGCTGCCGAAGCAGACTTACGACAAGGGGGTGGCGGAGGCCAAAGCGTCCGCCGCCGTCCTGGACGCCGCCCGCGCCTCGGCGCACGCGGCGGCCGAGCACGTGGCGCAGGCCAGGGGGTTCTTGGCCCAGGCGGAGGCGGAGGTGCGGACTGCGGGTACGGGACCGCGCCAGGTCTCGGTCGTGAAGGCCCGCGCCGACAGCGCGAGTGCGGCGACGAAGAAGTACCGTACGGCCCTGGAACAGGCCGAGCTCAACCTCGGGTACACGGACGTCCTCGCCCCGGTGTCCGGCATTGTGGGGAACCGGACCGTGGAAGTGGGCCAGAACGTCGCGGCCGGGCAGACGCTGCTCTTCATCGTGCAGGTGAACGACCTCTGGGTGACCGCGAACTTCAAGGAAACCGAGATCCGTGACATGAAAACGGGACAGCCCGCCACGATCCACGTGGACGCCAACGGCCGAACCTACAAGGGGCACGTGGACAGCATCGCCGGAGCCAGTGGCTCGCGTTTCAGCCTGTTCCCGCCGGAGAACGCCACGGGCAACTATGTGAAGGTCGTGCAGAGGATTCCCGTGAAGATCGTCTTCGAGAAGGGGCAGGGCGTGGACCGCGATCTGCGCCCGGGGATGTCGGTCGAGCCCGATGTAAAAGTGAAATGACACCCCCGTCGGGATCGGTCGGGCGGCCCGAAGGGCGGGACGAATGGCGTCCGGCCGTAAACCCCTGGATCATCACCGCCGCCGTGATGCTGGCCACGTTCATGGAGGTGCTGGACACCTCGATCGCGGTGGTGGCCCTTCCCCATATCGCCGGCAACCTCTCGGCGTCCACCGAGGAGGCAACCTGGGTACTCACCAGCTACCTCGTCGCCAACGCGGTCATCCTTCCGGCCAGCGGGTGGCTTGCCGTGCACTTCGGCCGCAAGCGGTTCCTGATCACCTGCATCATCATCTTCATGGCGTCT
>CAYWOT010000066.1:0-10516 GCA_964459975.1 uncultured bacterium | reverse complement strand
TCCCCTGCCGGAACGTCGTCGAACGGGAAGTCGCGGATGAAGACGTCCCGGCCGAGGAGGGGCCGTTCGGAGAGGCGCGCCGCCGCCTCCTTGATCCGCTCGTACTCCACCAGCCTGCGGGAGAGTTCGGCCCGCATCACCTCCGGGTCCTCCTCGGTCCCCGCCTCGTCCTCGTGCCGCGGGAGCAGCGAACGCGACTTCATCTGGATGAGGGTCGCGGCCATCACCAGGAATTCGCCCGCGACGTCCAGGTCGAGCGCCTTCATCACATCGAGGTAGGCGAGGTACTGCTCCGTGATCTGGGCGATGGGGATGTCGTAGATGTCGAGGCGGTTTTCCCGGACGAGGTGCAGAAGGAGGTCGAGGGGCCCTTCGAAGACCGTCAGCCTGACCTGGATTCCCGGGGCGGGTCCGCCGGCGGGCGAAGGCCCGCCCTCCGCGCCGGGAGCGCCGGCCGGGGTCCGTTCGTCGTTTCCGTCAAATCCGGACAGCGTCGCGCACCTCGGTCATCTTGCGGGCCGCCGTCTCCCGTGCCCGCTCCGTCCCCTCCGCGAGAAGATCCCGGACCGCGACGCCTCCGTCGACGATCCCTTTCCGGCGCTCGCGGATGGGGCCCAGCACCTTCTCCATCTTCTCATACATCCACCCCTTGCACTCGATGCATCCGATCCCCGCCGTGCGGCAGCCGACGTCGACCTTTTCGATCGTCTCGGGATCGGAGAAGATCCGGTGGTACGAGAAGACGTTGCAGATCTCGGGGTTGCCCGGGTCGTGCCGGCGGACGCGCGCCGGATCGGTCACCATCGGCTTGACCTTCGCCCAGACCTCCTCGGCGCTGTCCGACAGTAGGATCGCGTTGCCGTACGACTTGCTCATCTTCCGGTTGTCGGTCCCCATCAGCTTGGGCGTCTCGGTGAGGTACGCCTCCGGGATCGTGAAGACCTGCCGGTAAAGGAAGTTGAACCGCCTCGCGATCTCGCGGGTGAGCTCCAGGTGCGGAACCTGGTCGATCCCCACCGGGACGAGGGAGGCGTCGTAGATCAGGATGTCGGCCGCCTGGAGGACCGGATAGCCCAGGAATCCGTACGTGTGCAGGTCCCGGGACTCCTGCTCCCGGAGCTGCTCCTTGTAGGTCGGATTGCGTTCGAGCCATGGCAGCGGCGTGATCATCGACAGGAGGAGGTGCAGCTCGGCGTGCTCGGGCACGTGGCTCTGGATGAAGATCGTCGACCGTTTCGGGTCGATCCCCGCCGCCATCCAGTCGATGACCATGTCGTCGATGCTTTGGCCGATGACCTCCGTGCGGTCGTACTCGGTCGTGAGCGCGTGCCAGTCGGCCACGAAATAGAAGCAGTCGAATTCGTCCTGGAGCTTCGCCCAGTTCACGAGTACGCCCAGGTAATGCCCCAGGTGCAGTTTGCCGCTCGGCCGCATGCCGCTCAAGACCCGCTTGCGCACGGAGGTTCCCCCTTACAGGATTCCACCCAGGAACAGCCTGAAAAAGAAGTTCATCACAGGGTAGAAGATTCCCCGAATTATACCAAAAGGGTCGAACAGGAACAGCGCCACGACGATGAAGATGCCGTACCGTTCGACGGAGGCGAGCGCCTGCGAGGGGCCGTACGGGAGAAGCCCTACCGCGATCCTCCCGCCGTCCAGCGGCGGGACGGGGATCAGGTTGAAGATCGCGAGCAGCACGTTCCACTGAATCGACGCCACGCACATCAGGGCCAGGGGAAGCAGGAACATCTCGAGCGTACCGTTCGCCGGCGCCGAGAGCCCGAACTGGAGCGCCTTGCGCACGGCCAGCGGGTCGAGGGTCCCGATCCCCCGGAACACAAGGCCCGAGATCGCCGCCAGCACCAGGTTCGTCACCACGCCGGCCGACGCGACGTAGATCGGATCGCGCTTCTGGTCGCGCAGCAGCCGGAAGTTCACCGGCACCGGCTTCGCCCATCCGAAGAGGAACGGCGAACGCGTCAGGATGAGAAACGCGGGCAGAAGGATCGTGCCGACCAGGTCGATGTGCGCGAGCGGATTCAGGGTCACGCGCCCGAGCATCTGCGCGGTCGGGTCACCCTTCCGGAGCGCTACATACCCGTGGGCCGCCTCGTGGAACGTGATGGCCAGCACCAGCGGGATCGCTTCGACGGAGAGTCTGTGCAGGAACCCGTAGATGTCGGGCAAACGAAACCCCTTTCGTAATTCCGTATTCTACCAGATCGGCCGCGCGGTGCCAGGCCCGCCCGTTCGCCGCCGGCCGCGGTCACGGTTTCGGAAACCGCGTGAGGACGAACGACATTTCATCGGCCTTGGTCTTCAGCTCGCCCGTGAACCGGTGGGCTTGGACCTCGTCGAGGATCGTCTTGAAGAGGGGACCGGGCGGGTATCCCAGGGCCTTGAGGTCCTTTCCCGTAACGCGCGGCCGCACGTACTTGAGCTGCGTGAAGAACAGGGAGATGTACCTCTTGATGTCGTTGCTCCTCGCCTTCGCCATCATGTAGAGGATCACCTCGTTCGGGAGCGGGTTCAGGCAGTCGAACACGAACTTGCGCGACACCGTCCGTGCGGACAGCAGCTTCCGGGTGATCTCCTCCGCCTCTTCCTTGCCGATGCGGACCCACTCCCGGATCCGGCGGCCCACCCCGAGCGCCGCGGCGAACCCCTTCGCGTCCGCGGGCGGCAACGGATCGAGAAGGGCCAGGAACAGGACGGCCCACCGCTCCACCTTCTCGTCCAGGAAGAGCAGGGAGAACCAGACGAGGATTTCCGAAGTCTCCTCGAGCAGCGCGATCTGCGGACGCGCGAGGGCGATCGCCGGATGGAGGGAGGGACCGATCCCGAAGTCCGCGAGCCGCTTGAGGATGCCGATCGGCTCCTCCTCCTTGAGGATCAGTTCGAGCTCGCCGAACAGGCGGGGCTTAGGCAACCTCCGGATCAGGTCGAGGCGGACCGCGTTGCGGATCAGGTTCTGCGTGTGCCGGCCGATCGCGAACCCGAAGCGGCGCTCGAAGCGAACCGCGCGCAGGATGCGGGACGGGTCCTCGACGAACGACAGGGAGTGAAGGACACGCACCACCCGTTCCTTGATGTCGCGTTGGGCGCCGAAGAAGTCGATCAGCTCTCCGAAGTCCGCCGGGTTCAGGCGGACCGCCAGCGTGTTGATCGTGAAATCCCGCCGGTACAGGTCGAGCTTCAGGCTGCTGTACTCGACGGTCGGGAGCGCCGCCGGCGCCCGGTAGTACTCCACCCGGGCCGTGGCGACGTCGACCTTGTAGCCGTCCGGAAAGACGAGCACGGCCGTGCCGAACTTGTGGTGGGGCCGGACCCGGCAGGGATGCTCACGCGCAAACGCCTCGGCGAAGGCGATCCCGTCCCCCTCGAGCACGACGTCGACGTCGAGGTTGTGGTTGCGCATCACCAGATCGCGGACGAACCCCCCGACGACGTACGCCCGCATTCCGAGCCGCTCGGCCACCTCGCCGGCGGCGACCAGCAGGTCGAAGACCCGCTTCGGAAGGACCTCCCGCATGAGATGCGGAATCGCCTTGCGCCGCGCAAGGCTTCCTTCGGCGGGGACGTCCTCCTCGGAGCCCGGATGGACGACATCGCGCACGTCGTGCAGGAACGTCAAAAAGCCCGTCCGCGTGATGACGCCCTTCAGGGAGCCGCCCGAGATCACCGGCAGGAGGCGCTGGTTCTTCCCGATGATGACTTCCTGCACCCGCTCGATCCCGTCGTCCGGGGCGACGGCCTCGAAATCTTCATTCATGTATTCCATCACACTTTCATTCCCAAGCCCGTGAAACAACGCACGTTCCACTACTTGATGGGTAATCACTCCGACGACGGTCGCGCCGTCCAGGACCGGCACGGCGTTGATGTTGAAGCGCGTCAGGAGGAGGTGGATGTCGGTCATCGTGTCCCCCACCGTGCCGAACCGGACCGGCGAGACCATGAGGTCGGCCGCGGTGCGGCGGGGGATCACCTTCTCGGCGAGAAGCGCGAGGATCTTCTCCCGGACCTGGAAGGTCGTGGCGTCCCGGACGGAGGCCGATGCCGCGTAATGGTGTCCGCCACCGCCGAACTCGCGCATCACGGCGCCGACGTCCACCTCCCGCTTCCGGCTCCGCGCCACGAGGACGACCCGGTCTCCCATCTGGCAGATCGCGAAGAGAACGTTCACCCCCTCCATGTCGCGCAACTTGTGGACGAGGACGGCCAGGTCCCCCACGTACTCCTCGCGCCGCGCCTCGGCGATCACCACCTCGACGCCGTGGACGGTGTGCGCCTTCGACGCCTGGATGAGGTCGTAGAGGAGCGAGATCTGTTCGGCCGTGAAGTCCTTGGCGAGGACGTCCCCCACCGTCTCCAGACTCGCCCCGCAGGCGCGCAGGTGGGCCGCGGCGAGATAATCGGCGACCGTCGTGGACGGGAAGGAGAGCGACCCGGTGTCCTCATAGATCCCGAGCATCATCACCGTCGCCTCGTCCGGCGAGATCTCGATCCCGCGCTCCTTCAGGATTTCCACCAGGATCGTCGTCGTCGCCCCGACGTCGCGGACCACCTCCACGCTTCCGTGGATGTCGGCGTCTTCGTCCGGATGGTGGTCGTAGAGATGGACGTCGACGCCGGGCCTTCCGATCAGCTCCGCGAAGGGTCCGATGCGCGACGCGTTGCGGATGTCGACCAGAATCAGGCGCGTCACACGGTCGAAGTCGATGTCGCGCAGCTTCTTCATCTCGATGGCGTAGAACGCCGACTGGACGAGAAACCCGCGCACCGTCTCCTCCTTGGCGCCGGGCAGTACCAGGACGGCGTCCGGATACAGCTTGCGGGCGGCCAGCATCGACCCGATGGTGTCGAAGTCGGCGTTGATATGCGTCGTGATGACGTCCACGCCGTTTCGCCTCAGCCCCTCGGGTGGTGCTTCCGGTGGATCTCCCGGAGCCTCTCGCCGGTCACGTGCGTGTAGATCTGCGTCGTCGCGATGTCGGCGTGGCCGAGCATGACCTGGACCGCCCGCAGGTCCGCCCCGCCGGCCAGCAGGTGTCCCGCGAACGAGTGCCGCAACGTGTGCGGGGAGATCCGGTCGCGGATCCCGGCGGCCCGGGCCCACCGTCCGATCCGGTTCCACAGCGTCTGCCGCGTGATCGGCCGGCCCCGGCGGGAAAGGAACAGGAGGCTGCTCGGCCGCCGGCCCTTCAGGAACAGGGGCCTCCACTCCTTCACGTACTCGGACAGCGTGTCGAGCGCCGGCCGGGCGACGGGGACGATCCGCTCCTTTCCCCCCTTGCCCACGACCCGGACAAAACCCGCGTTTTCGTCGACGTTCTCCCTGCGCAGCGACACGAGCTCCGAAGCGCGCAGCCCCGAGGCGTACAGGAGCTCGAGCATGGCCCGGTCCCGCATCCCCTCCGGCGTGGTCCGGTCGGGAGCGGACAGGAGGCTGTCGACCTCGGTGATCGTCAGGTACTGCGGAAGCGGGCGGCCGGATTTCGGCCCCCGGGCGTCGGCAATCGGGCTGGCGGACAAAACGCCCTCCCGGACCAGATACCGGAAGAACGAGCGGACCGCCGAGACGCGCCGGGCGACGCTGCGGGCGGAGAGCCCCTCGTCCCGCAGGGCCGACAGGAACGAAAGGAAGTGCAGCCGGGTGAACGCGTCCGGGCGGACGTCGGCCGAGATCAGGAAAGCGACGAAGCGCCGCATGTCGCAGGCGTACGACTCGACGGTGTTGGGCGAGAGCCTCCGCTCGGTCCGGAGGTGGAGGAGGAAGGCGTCCGAGAGAGCATCGACGTCCATCGCCGTCTATCGCTCCTCGACCCGCGGGCCGCCGTCCGCGCCGGGATCCGCGGCCCCGGCGGAGGGAGACGGGATCGGCCGGATGACGACCTCCATCGTCGCCAGGTCGACGACGGCGCAGGTCGGCTTCCCGCTCAGGAACCCGCACGTCTCGCCGGGGTTCAGGATCAACGCCCTGCCGACGTGCATCGTGAGAGGGCGGTGGGTATGGCCGAACAGGATGAGGTCGAAGCGACCCCCCTCCCCGATCTCGTTCTGGAGCTCGTCGAACGAGTGGGCCATAAGGACGCGGCGGCCGCCGATCGCGGCCCGGTGCGGGCCCCGGTGGAAGGCGCCGCCGGTGACGGCCTGCAGCCCCTCCCGGTCGGCGTCGTTGTTCCCGAAGATCCCGATCAGCGGGATCCCGCTGTCCTGGAACGCGGCGATCGTCTCCGGCCGGCAGACGTCGCCCAGGTGCACGATCACGCCGGTCCCTTGCTCCCGGAACAGGGCCAGGGCGCTCTCCGCGAGCCCCCGTTCGTCGTGCGAGTCCGACAGGATTCCCGCCTTCATCCGCTATTCGCCGATCGCCCCGAGGAGCGCCCGGCGGATCTCCACGAGCCGCCGCGGGGCGACGATCTTCCCGCCGCCGGCGTCCATGACGTAGAAGACGTCCGCGACCTGGTCGGCCTTCGTCGAGATCTTCGACAGGACGATGTCGAGCCCAAGCGCAGCGAGCGTGCGCGTGATGTCGTAGAGGAGCCCGATCCGGTCGTAGGTGAAGATGTCGACCACGGTGCACTGGGAGGAGACCGAGTTGTCGAAGACCACCCGCGTCGGGCGGAACTTGGCCACCTTTTCCCGGACGAACCGCGTGATCCGGCGCTCCGCCAGCAGCTCCTCCACGCCGGTCTCTCCGCGCAGGACGTCGGCCAGGTCCCCCGCCACCCGCTCCTTCTTGGGCATGTCCTTCAGGCTCTTTCCCAGGTACGTCACGAAGAAGCTGTCCAGCGCGACGCCGTCGACGGACGTGGAGATCGTGGCGTTCAGGATGTTGATCCCGTTCGCCGACAGCGTTCCGGCGATCTGCGAGAACAACCCGTGCTGGTCCGGGCAGACGACGAGAACCTCGGACGCCCCGGAGGCGGGGAAATCGAACGACTCCACCCGCGGCGCCTTCCCGTCGTACGAGGAGAGAACGCGCAGGTGGTCGGCGAAGCGCTCGTCCGGCGTCCCCAGGAAATACCGGTCGTCGAACCGGGCGAGGAACGCCTCGACCTGGCCGGGCGCAAAGCCTACGAGCAGCTCCCGTACGGCCTCGCGGCGTTTCGCCGACCGCTCCTCGAAGGGGCGCTTGAGCTCGCCGGTCTCGAGCACGTTCTTGGCCTTCTCGTAGAGCTCGAGCAGCAGCATCCCCTTCCACCGGCTCCACACGTCGGGGCCGACCGCGCGCAGGTCCGCGTATGTGAGGAGGTAGAGCATGTCGAGCCGCACCGGCGTCCCCACCGTCTCGGCCAGCCGGATGATCATCTCGATGTCGTGCATGTCCCGGCGCTGCGACACGTGGGCCATCAGGAGATGGTGCTCGACGAGGAACACCAGGTCGTCGACCTCCTCGCGGGACAACCCCAGCCGCTCCCCGACGCCGGCCACCAGCCGGGCTCCGATCCGCGAATGGCCGTGTCCCCTGCCCTTCCCGATGTCATGGCAGAGGACCGCGAGGACGAACAGGTCCTTGCGGGGGACCGACCGGTAGACGGCGAGGAACTGATCTTCCTCGGGCGTGCGGCTCCGCTTCCCCGCAAGCCCCGGAAGAATGCTCGCCGCGAGGATGAGGTGGATGTCCACCGTGTAGACGTGGTAGATGTCCCGCTGCACCCGGAAGGACAGGGGCGCGAACTCGGGAATGTACCGGCCGAGGAACCGGCACTCGTGCATGGCCAGAAGCGTCTCGTGCAAATGCGCCGGCTCGGCCAGAATCGACCGGAACAGCTGCGCCGCCCGCGGATCCCGGCGGAAGTCCTGCCCCAGGGCCGGCAGCGCGCGCTGGATGTTCTTCTTGGCCTGCGCGGTGGGAACCGAACGCGTCTGCTGCACGGCCCGGAAGAATTCGAGGATCTTCAAGGGGTCCTTCCGGAACGAGACGTCGGCCGGGGGAGACAGCTTTCCCTTGTAGAGGATTCCGATCCCGCCGATTGTCCGCTTCCGGATCGGGAAGAGCGATTTCCGGACGCCCTCCGGGAGAAAGCGGTCCACCTGCTCCCACAGCTCGTCGGCCAGGCGGGCGGTAACGGCGGCGTTCATGTAGTAGGTCCTCATGAACCGCTCCACCCCCAGGTCCCGGCCCCGCGTCCGGTACCCGAACACCTCGGCCAGGGGGTCCTGGACCTCGAAGTTCAGCACGTCGGTCTTCTTCCCCGCGAAGGTGTGAAGCTCGCCCCGGAGTCGAAGCAGGTAGTCCTCCGCGTGCCGGATCGCCCGGACGGTGCGGTCGCCCACCACGCCCTTGTTCCGGAGCTCGAGCAGGTTCCGGGACTTGTACTTGACGCGAGCCGCCCACACCGCGGAGTGAAGGTCCCGCAGGCCGCCCTTGCCCTCCTTGATGTTCGGCTCCAGGACGCACACCGTCTCGCCGTATTTCGCGTGCCGGTTGCGCATCTCCAGGAGCTTCTTCTCGATGAACCGGTCGGAATCGTGGAAGAAGAGAAACCGTTCGATCTCGGCCGCCGCCTGCCGGAAGAACGGCTCGTCCCCCGCGACGAAGCGGAAGTCCAGGAGCGCGGTCCGGATCGAGTCGTCGGCCGAAGCCATCCGGATCGTCTCGCGGACGTTGCGGACGCTGTGCCCCACGTCGAGACCCAGGTCCCAGAGCGGATACAGGATCCGCTCCGTGATCGACTCCACGTAAGGGTCCACCTTGTACGGATGCAGGAAGAGAAGATCGACGTCGGATTTCGGGCACAGTTCCCGACGGCCGTAGCCCCCCACGGAAACGACGGCCAGCCGGTACTTCAGGTCCGCCGACGAGGCGAGGAACCGGGCCCGGCCGCGGTCGTGGAGGACCCGTACGATGTCGTCCATCGCGTCGGAGAGCCTCCGGCACCCGGACACGCCTCCCCCGAGGTCCCGGCGCCGCTCCTCGCGCACGGCCGCCAGGGTTTCCGCCAGGTACGACTTGAGGCGGTCGGTGACGTCGCGGTCGGACAGATCCCCGGGAAGGAACTCCGCACCGAACTCCGGCCGAGCCACGGCGCGCCTCACCAGGCCGCGCGGGCCAGCGCGCCGTTTTCCCCGTAATACCGGATGGCCTCCACTACGCTATCGGCGATCGTCGCCAAGTAGTCGCGGCGGCGCAGGCGCGCCTCCTCCCTCCGGTTGCTGATGAAGGACGTCTCGACGAGGACCGCCGTCATCCGGGCGCCCACGAGCACGTAGAACGGCGCCTGCTTGAGCCCCAGGTTGTGCACGGGAAAGTGCCGGGCGCTGACGTTGCGGATGATGGCGTCGTTGATCGTCTTGGCGAGCTTGAGCGACTCCTTCTTGCGTCCGTACGTGGACAGATCGTCGATGATGAACTTGACCCCGGTGAGCTTCTTCACGGAGACGCCGTTCTCCCGCGCCGCAAGCTCCAGCGCCTCGCGGTCGGAGGCGTGGCTCAGCACGTAGGATGAGATCCCTTCGGCCCTCCGGTCCCGGCTCGCGTTGATGTGCAGGGACACGAAGATGTCGGCGTGCGCCCGGTTGGCCATCGCCGTCCGCTCCTCCAGCGGGATGAAGACGTCGCGGTCCCTCGTCATGTGAACCTCGAACCCGGGAAGCCGGGAGAGGCGCTCCGACACCATCTTGCCGATCTCCAGCACGACGTCCTTTTCTTTGAGTCCGGTCGGGCCGATCGCTCCCGGGTCCTTGCCCCCGTGCCCCGGATCGATCATCACGACGATCCGGCCGGGATCCCGGGGCACCGCGCGTTGCGCTCCCCGGTGCATTCCCGCGTCGACGTCCACGACGATGCGGGACGGGTCGGACAGATCGAAGGCGCGGTATCCGCTCTCCCGCTCGAGGTCGATGACGACCCGCACCACCCCCGGCCGGAAGCGCCCCACGCGGACCCGCCGGAGAAGGCCGTCGCGCACCTCAAGCGGGCGGCGAGCGAGATCCGCGCGAAGGTCGGCCCCCGAAATATCGATGAAGATGCGCGGCGGCAGGGAACGGCCGGGGTCGGGCGGCAGGAAGTTCGCTTCGTACCTGGCGTCCGCTCCCAGGTCGATGACGACGCGGCTGTAGTCGTCGGTCGTCCAGTGGCGGATCCCGGAGACCATGGCGAGGCGGGCGGAAAACGCCGGCACGGCCGCCGCAAACAACAGGGATGCGGCGACTGCGGCCGACAGAGCGCAACGCGTAAGGCGCCTCACCGGTTCCTCCCCGACAACCTCTCTTTCCACGCCGTCAGTTGCAGGAGGGCGTCCAGGGGCGACAGCCGGTCGACCTCCGCCCTCCGGATCTCCTCGAGCACGGCGTCGCGGTCCGCGGCGTCCCTGCGCGGGCCGAAGAGCTCCATCTGGCCCGCGTCCGCGCCTCCCGCGGCGGCCGGCCCTGCGATGCTGGGCAGGCCATACTCATTATACTCGGCGGACTCGAGATTGTTCAAGATTTCTCGGGCCCTTGCGATCACCGGCGCGGGCAGGCCCGCCAGCCTGGCCACCTGGATCCCGTACGACTTGCTCGCGCTTCC